>NZ_JAVIIV010000032.1:0-48998 GCF_033977215.1 Mesorhizobium humile | reverse complement strand
GCAACGACATGCATCAAACAAAGGACCTAAAGCGCGTCGCCTGAATCCGTTTCAGCGCGACGCGCTTTAGAGCAGTTCCAGGAAAAGTGTGAAGCGGTCGGGCTCGGCGACTTCGCCGTAGCCTTCCGTCCGCAATTGCGTAAAAGCAAAGAGATAGAGCGGTCCGGCGATTCCGTGAAACGCTGAACCGCTCTAGCGTCCAGCAACGAAAAAGCCCGCCTGGCGGCGGGCTTGAATACGTTGCGTAAACTCTGGCGGCCGGCTCAGGCGGCGCTGCGGGTGTCCTGAAGGATGCCGACGATATCGTTGACCACCGCTTCGACCAGCTGCGGGTCGTCGCCTTCGGCCATGACGCGAATGAGCGGCTCGGTGCCCGAGGGCCGGATGACGAGGCGGCCGGACGTGCCGAGCCGGTTGCGCCCTTCCTCGATCGCTGCCTTGACCGGCGCTTCCTCCAGCGGCTTGCCGCCCGAGATGCGGACATTCTTCAGAAGCTGCGGCACCGGCTCGAATTTCTTCGACAGCTCGCTGACCGGGCGGTTCTGCCGCTTGATGCAGGCCAGCACCTGCAGCGCCGAGACGAGGCCGTCGCCGGTGGTCGAGAAATCGGAAAGCACGATATGGCCGGACTGCTCGCCGCCGACATTCAAGCCATGCGCGCGCATATGCTCGACCACGTAGCGGTCGCCGACCTTGGTCCGGTGCAGCTGCAGCTTCATGTCGCCGAGGAAGCGCTCCAGGCCGAGATTGGACATCACCGTGGAGACGACGCCGCCGCCGGCCAGCCTTCCGCTCTGGTGCCAGGATTCGGCGATCAGCGCCATGATCTGGTCGCCGTCGACGATCGCGCCGTTCTCGTCGACGATGACGACGCGGTCGGCGTCGCCGTCGAGCGCGATGCCGATGTCGGCGCGCACCTCGTGCACCTTCTTCTGCAGGCCGGCCGGATGGGTCGAGCCGCATTCCTTGTTGATGTTGAAGCCATTGGGCTCGACATTGATTGCGATGACCTCGGCGCCCAGCTCCCAAAGCGCGGCCGGCGCCACCTTGTAGGCGGCGCCGTTGGCGCAGTCGACGACGATCCTGAGACCCGAAAGCGACATCGAGCGCGGCAGCGTGCGCTTGGCGAATTCGATATAGCGGTCATGCACGCCATCGACGCGCTTGGCCCGGCCGAGCCCGTCGGAATCGGCGAGCGCCAGCTCGATGTCCTTGTCGAGCATGCCCTCGATACGCTCCTCGATCTCGTCGGAGAGCTTGTAGCCGTCGGGCCCGAAGAGCTTGATGCCGTTGTCGTAATAGGGATTGTGCGAGGCCGAGATCATCACGCCGATGTCGGCGCGCAGCGAGCGCACCAGCATGGCGACCGCAGGCGTCGGTATCGGGCCGAGCAGGAACACGTCCATGCCGGCGGCACAAAGGCCCGCCACCATGGCGTTCTCGATCATGTAGCCGGAAAGCCGCGTGTCCTTGCCGAGCACGACGCGATGACGATGATTGCCGCGCTGGAAGGAGAGCCCGGCCGCCATGCCGACGCGCATGGCAATCTCGGCCGTCATCGGGAATTTGTTGGCGCGTCCGCGGATACCGTCGGTGCCGAAATACTGACCTGCCATGTGCCTTACAGTCCCTGTCGGTTTTTCAGCCGCCCGTATTGCCACAATTGGGCCGCATCCGATCATCAAATTTCGTCATTATATATTACCAATCCTTAGAAAATCATTGTCGCGGGCTGTGCAAGTGATTCGACAGCCTGCCACCGCCTTTTACTTGGCGGCTCTGCACCTGCTCGAGCCAGGCTTTCGGTGCCCTATCCACCGGTTAACCTTGGCTATCGACACGCCGGCAAGCAATTCATCACCTTATCAGGATCAACACACTTTGTGACGGTATCAATGCCGGAAGCATCTGGCGCAGCCGGACATTGAGAGCTATTGATTCGGCATAGGGACACTTAATGGCGGCAGCAAGGGAGAAAACGCCATGCTTATTCATAGACTTGCGGCTTTGACGGGGATCGCCGTCGCAACCCTGTTCCTGGCGGCGCCGGCCAACGCGCTGACCATGGCCGAGTGCAGCACCAAGTATAACGCGGCCAAGGATGCGGGAACGCTCTCTGGCCAGACCTGGAACCAGTTCCGCAAGGCCCAGTGCGGTACCGACGCTTCCGCCGCGACCGATACCAAGGCGACCACTGACGCCAAGGCCGCGACCGATACGAAGGCAGCCGACACCAAGCCCGCCAAGAAGACGAAGGCGGCCGCCGCCGCTTCCGACGACGCGGCCAAGGGCCTGAGCTCCAAGGAATGCAGCGCCAAGTACCAGGCTGCGAAATCCGCCGGCACGCTGAACGGCATGAAGTGGAACGACTTCCGCAAGGCCGAGTGCGGCCCTGGCGCAACCGCGGCGGCCGCCGCCGCGCCCGCCACCGACACCAAGCCTGCCAAGACGACCAAGACCTCGACCGCGGCTGCCGACGGCGGCAAGGGCCTGAGCATGGCCGAATGCAGCACCAAATACCAGGCTGCGAAAACGGCGAACACGCTGAAGGGCATGAAGTGGAACGACTTCCGCAAGGCTCAATGCGGTGCCAGCGCCTCGGATGACGACACCGCGCCGGCTCCGACCGAAGCCACCTACACCAGCGAACCGGAGAAGCCGACCGCTGTTGCTCCGAAAGGCGTGACTTTCCCGAAGGCCATCTCGCCGAAATTCGCGACCGAGACCCCGGCCAAGGGCCGTATGCACACCTGCCTCGAGCAGTATTATGCCAACAAGGATGCCAACACGCTGAACGGCCTGAAGTGGATCCAGAAGGGCGGCGGCTTCTACAGCCTCTGCAATGCCAAGCTGAAGAGCTGATCGCCTAGCTTCAATTCCCGGAAAAAGGCCCGCGCATCGCACGATGCGCGGGCCTTTTGTTTGCGGCTCAAGAGAGGAAGCGCGGTCGCTGCCGGTGCCAATCTCCCCCTCGTGGGGGAGATGTCCGGCAGGACAGAGGGGGGCGTGAAGGATCGCTACTATGCAGTCGTCATTCTAGGGCGGAGCAAGGAGCGGAGCGACGCGCGCGGACCCTAGAATCCATGCCGTGACATTAAGGCTTTGCAGCGGTTACAGAATTCTGCGCCGTTGCGTCCTCCGGCAGCAGTCACGGCATGATCCTAGGTCAAGCCCGAGGATGAACGAAGAGAGGCCGGCGGGACAGCGCCCCCCTCTGCCCTGCCGGGCATCTCCCCCACTTGGGGGGAGATTGGCTGTCGCGCCGGCTTTCGCAAATCGCCAATTCGCCGCCCCAAAACAAAAACGCCGCGGTTTGATCCGCGGCGCTTTCCAATCAGTTCGTTTGCAAAAACCTCAGCCTTGCGGCTGGGGCTCCATGCCGCCTTCGGGCTCGGGGCCCTTCTTGCGGCGGCCGCCGGTGCCGGCCTTCGGCACGGCCGAGCCACGGCTGGGCGGGGTGTCGTCGCCGAGGTCGCGGGCAGGCTTGTTGCCCGCGATCAGCTGCTTGATCTCGTCGCCGGACAGCGTCTCGTATTCGAGCAACCCTTCGGCGAGCGCGATCCATTCCTTCTTCTTCTTGGTCAGGATGGCCTTGGCGGTCGAATAGGCGTCGTCGATCAGGCGCCGCACCTCTGCGTCGATGATCTGCGCCGTCTCTTCCGAGATGTTCTGCGTGCGCGCCACCGAATGGCCGAGGAAGACCTCTTCCTGGTTGTCGCCATAAGCGACATGGCCGAGCTTGTCGGAGAAGCCCCAGCGCGTGACCATGGCGCGCGCCAGCTTGGTCGCCTGCTCGATGTCGGAGGAGGCGCCCGACGTGATGTTCTCCTTGCCGAACTTGAACTCCTCGGCGACGCGGCCGCCCATCATGATCGCAAGCCGCGAGACCATGTATTTGTAGCTCATCGAATAGCGGTCGCCTTCCGGCAACTGCATGACCATGCCCAGCGCGCGGCCGCGCGGGATGATGGTCGCCTTGTGCAGCGGATCGGCCGACGGCACGTTGAGCGCCAGGATCGCGTGGCCGGCCTCGTGATAGGCGGTCAGCTCCTTCTCGGCCTGCGTCATCGCCGACGAGCGGCGCTCCGCACCCATCATGATCTTGTCCTTGGCGTCCTCGAACTCGGCCATGGTGACGAGCCGCTTGTTGCGGCGCGCCGCCATCAGCGCGGATTCGTTGACGAGGTTCATCAGATCGGCGCCGGAAAAGCCCGGCGTGCCGCGCGCAACCACCTTGAGGTCGACATTGGGCGCCAGCGGCACGTTGCGGACATGCACCTTGAGGATCTTCTCGCGGCCGACGATGTCGGGGTTCGGCACCACCACCTGGCGGTCGAAGCGGCCGGGCCTCAAGAGCGCCGGGTCGAGCACGTCGGGCCGGTTGGTGGCGGCGATCAGGATGATGCTTTCGTTGGATTCGAAGCCGTCCATCTCGACCAGCAACTGGTTCAGCGTCTGCTCGCGCTCGTCATTGCCGCCGCCGAGGCCGGCGCCACGATGACGGCCGACGGCATCGATTTCGTCAATGAAGATGATGCAGGGCGCGTTCTTCTTGGCCTGGTCGAACATGTCGCGCACGCGGCTTGCGCCGACGCCGACGAACATCTCGACGAAGTCCGAGCCGGAAATGGTGAAGAACGGCACGTTGGCCTCGCCGGCGACGGAGCGGGCGAGCAGCGTCTTGCCGGTTCCGGGCGGGCCGACCAGAAGCACGCCGCGCGGGATCTTGCCGCCGAGGCGCTGGAATTTCTGCGGATCGCGCAGGAACTCGACGATCTCCTCGAGGTCTTCCTTGGCTTCGTCGACGCCGGCGACGTCCTGGAAGGTGACGCGGCCATGCGCCTCGGTCAGAAGCTTGGCCTTCGACTTGCCGAAGCCCATCGCTCTTCCGGAGCCGGACTGCATCTGGCGCATGAAGAATATCCACACGCCGAGGATCAGGATCATCGGCAGCCACGAGATCAGGTAGCCGAACAGCGAGTTGGAGCCATCGGTCTCGGGCTTGGCGGTGATGGTGACGTTCTTGTCCTGCAGCCTGGAGACCAGCGACGGATCGCCGGGCGAGTAGGTCTGGAAGCCGTTGGCGTTGTCCGTGTAGTTGCCGAAGATGCGGGCGCCGGCGATGGTCACGCTCTTGACCCGGCCGGAGGCGACATCCTGCAGGAACTGCGAATAGGCGATATCCGTCGTGGCACCGCGCGTCTGGGGCGTCTGGAACAGATTGAACAGGGCGATGAGCAGGACCGCTATGATCGCCCAGAGCGCGAGATTGCGATAATTCGGATTCATCTATTGTCCCGTTGGGGTCCGCGCACGGACCCGCGATGATGGAGGAGCTTGGGCCTAACATAGGGAGACCGCCTCCCCTTGCCAAGCAGAACAGCATGTATCGGTTAAGCTTTCGCCCACCCTCGCTCGCCATCATGGCCGTGGAATGGCGGCGCCGGCGGCAAAGGAGCGCCGACAAGGGCCGCGACGGCGACGGCGGGCGCAAGGTCGAAGGACGGCAGGAAGCGGGCGAAAGGGGCTACCACTGGGACCATCGAGATCGCCTGCGGGCCGGTATCGCCGCCAGTAAAATCAAGGCGTTCGGCTCCGCGCCATAGCGCGGGCTCCGCAGCCAGCGCCGCGCGTGCGACACTTTGCGGAACATCCTCGCTCACGGACGCTTGCCTGGCGGCGGCGGACCCCAGCGGCGCGATCACCAAGCCGCCCGGCCCGTCTTTCAAAGTGATGCGTCGCCGATTGTCCCAAAGCTGGTTATTCGACGGCGGCAGGGCTGCCGGCAGGTTGCGGTTCTCGCGGCGCAGGAAAATGCCGGTCCGGCGCGCATCGACCACCGTCCGCGACAATGTGGCGCAAAGTGGAGCCGACCGCAGACGGGAAAGCAGCGCGACGCAGCGCGCCTCGTCGGCGAGGAACGACATGCCGCCGACGGCGGCCAAAAGGATGCGCAGCGCATAGAGGGCCGCCTCGCCATCCTGATGCGCGGCAAAACCGCGGTCGAGGCGGATGAGACCCGGAACCGGCCTGTCGGCAAAGGCGTCGATGAGCGTGGCGGCACGGCGGCCGATGTCGAGGCGCTCGAGAGCCGCCTGCTCCGACCGTGCCAGCGCTTCCGCCATCCGTCGCTCGCCATCGCCCTGCCCGAGCTTCGCCCGCACGCGCGGCCGCTCGAACCGGATGTCGATATTGGTCGGGTCCTCGATCCAGCTAATGTCGCGAGCCCGCAGCATCTCGCGCAACGCCGCGCGCCTTGTGCCGAGCAGCGGCCGGACGATCCATGTCCGCCAGTCGTGCAGCGTGGCGGGCGCCATGCCGGCGAGGCCTCGGCCGTCATCGTCGCGGGCCTGTCGCATCAGCACCGTCTCGGCCTGATCGTCGGCGGTGTGGCCGGTCAGGATCAGCTTGATGCCTTCGGCATCGGCCGCCTCCGCCAGCAGCCTGTAGCGCGCCTCGCGCGCGGCGGCCGGCAGGCCGGTCGCGGGCTTGTCGCCATGCCAGGAGAGAATGCGGTGCGCGATGCCGCGCTCGACGCAGAAACGTTGGACGAGCCTAGCCTCGCTGGCCGAGTCCGGCCTCAGGCCGTGATCGACGGTCACCGCGAGCAGCCTGGTGGCCGGGGCGGTCCGGTCTAGGTGATCCTTGAGGAGAAGGAGAAGGGCGGTAGAGTCGCTGCCGCCGGACACGGCCGCAACGGCGCCGGTCGAAAGGTCTAGGTCGGAGAAAAGGCGGTCGAGAAGGTCAGGTTTGGTATCGGGCGTCAGCACGCCGCCAGCGCCTTTTCCTGCTTGATGCGTTCCTTGAGCGCGCCGGAAACATCGGGATAGCGCTTGCCGATTTCATTGAAGGTGGCGCAGGCCACGTCGTTCTGCTTCAGGCCGACCAGTGAAACGCCGAGCTTGAGCAGCATGTCGGGCGCCTTCTTGGCCTTCGGGTAGTCTTTGCTGGCGGCGAGGAAGACTTCGGCCGCGTCACGGTATTTCTGCTGACCGAGCAGCGACTCGCCCAGCCAGTAATGCGCGTCCGACGCCTTGGCGTCCTTGGGGAAGCGCGAAATATGATCGCGAAAACCCTGCTCGGCGGTCGGATAGTCGCCCGACAGGATGAACTGGTAGGAATTGCGGTAGAGCTCGTCGGGATCGTTGGTCGACGGCAGGGCCGCGACTTGCGTGCCGCCAGCCTTGCTCTTCTTGGCCGGCGTTTCGGCGGAGGGCGCGCTTGCCGTGGCGGCGGGAGCTTGCGCCGGCGCACTGGCCTGCGGGTCGGTCTCGGCGTTGACGACATTGCCGTTCTTGTCGACCTTGATGGTGCCGAAATTCTTCGGCGGCGCGCCGGTGATCAGCTTGCCGGGATCGCCGGTCTGCGATTCCACGATGACGTCGCCGACGCTCTTGCCTGCGCCATTTTCCGCGCCGGTGTCGGCCGGCGCCCGCGTCGCCGGGGCCTGGGCGACGCTGTTGTCAGTTCCGGCGTCGCCGGCGCCGGAATCCCCGGTGCCGGCATCGCCGAGATTGGTGTTGCCACCGTTGCTATTTCCATCCTGGGGCGCGGCTTCCGATTTCTTCGGCCCGGCCGGCTTGGTGCTGCCTTGCGATCCGCCCTCGAGCTGCTGGAAGCGGAACTCGTTGTCTTCCTGCTGCTTGCGCATCTGTTCCTGCATCTGCAGGATCTGGAAGTTGAGCTCCTCGATCTTGCCGTTCATCTGGCGCAACTGGTCCTCCAGACCCGTCATGCCGCCGCTGCTGTCCTGCGCGACCTGCGCCTGTTCCGGCTTCTTCTTGTCGCCGAAGATGCCGAGCGTCGGCAGATGGAAGGTGAACCCGCTGTCGGAGGCCCGCGCGGCGCTGTCGGCCGAGGCGGCAAGGCTCGGGAGGCTTGAAACGAGCAGCAGCGCAAGCGTGCCGCTCAGGACCGTTCTGAAATGCATTCTGTCTCTCGCGGTGGGTGTTGGCCTGATGCGCCTTTCCAAATCAAACAGTGGGAGGAAGCGCCCTCGCGCTCATAGCAGGACGCGAGACTTCGGCCAAATTTTGTTTCAACCCGTTGCAAATGAAAAAGGCGGCCCTGAGGCCGCCTTTCATTTTGGGTTGTTGTATTTTTGCCGCCTGGGGCGCCTGGCGCCCTTGGCGAAAATCGATCAGGAGCCGGCGCCGGAAAGCGTGGTGACGGCGCGGCGGTTCTGCGACCAGCAGGAGATGTCATCGCAGACCGCGACCGGACGCTCCTTGCCGTAGGAGATCGTCTTCAGGCGGCTGGCGGAGACGCCCTTGGAAACCAGGAAGTCGCGCGTGGCGGCGGCGCGGCGGGCGCCCAGCGCCAGATTGTACTCACGCGTGCCGCGCTCGTCGGCATGGCCTTCGATGACGATGGCGTACTGGCGGTACTGGTTCAGCCACTGCGCCTGGCGGCCGAGCGTGGTTTGCGCATCGGCGCGGATCGAAGCGGAATCGGTGTCGAAGAAGATGCGGTCGCCGATGTTGACGGTGAAGTCCTGCGCGGAACCCGGCGTCGCGGCGCCGGCGCCGTTGAGGCCGAGATCGCCCGGGCTGTTCAGGTTCTTCTTCGAGGCGCAGCCCGTAATGGCAAGCGCTGCCACCAGCGCGATCATCGCCGGGTTGCGGGTAAGTGCTGCGATACGGCTCATGCCGCCTCTCCTTCGCATTCGAGTGATTTCGTTGATCACCCAGTAACCACGTTTGGGTTAACCGGCATTCAAGAAACACGGTTAATTTTTGGTTTCGGCCGCCGTCCGCGGCCGTTGCGCCCGACGCATTTACCAAGGGCGAGATTGCGCGCGGACCGTAGGCAGAAATGCGGCCAAAACATGAAAAAAGGGGGAATTGAGGAACTGGGGAATTGAAGAACTGGAGAAAGAGGTCACTTTAGTGACCCTCTGAGATTCACCAGCATTCCATAGATCTGGTTGTAGGATCGTAGCCACTCATCAAGCTGTGCCTTCGAAATGTACTCAAGGTCGAAGGCGTAGGAGAGATCCATGTCTCGACCTCGCTACACGACCCCATAGCCATTGAAATGAAGCGGGCGAATTCGGCTTTGGAATGAGGCTGCTTGGCGAAGCCCTCAGCCAAATTGGCGCAGATAGCCTTGCTGGAGCGACGCAACTGATCGGCTAGCGCGTATTGCTCAATCTTCGGAAAGGCCAGCGTGGCTTTGTGAATTTCAAGAGAAACTACGTACGCCCGCTTATAGACCTCCAGGTCCCTGGCGCGTCCAACGTAGCGTCTCTGGCTCTCCATTTCTTCAGTTCTTCAATTCCTCAATTCTCCAGTTCCCCTTCCCTCACTCCAGCAACGGTGACCAGGCCGGGTCCGAAGCGTAGTTCGCCGTCGGAATCGGCTGCTCGTTGCGGCCGGTGAGATCGACCGACACCAGCTTCGGCCCGCCGCCGGAGTCGCGGAAGAACATCAGCACGCGGCCGTTCGGCGCCCAGGTCGGACCCTCCTGCTGGAAGCCGGAGGACAGGATGCGCTCGCCCGAACCGTCGGTTTTCATGACGCCGATCTGGAACTCGCCGCCGCTCTGCTTGGTGAAGGCGATGAGGTCGCCGCGCGGCGACCAGACCGGCGTCGAATAGACGCCATCGCCGAAGGAGATGCGGTGCGGGTTCGAGCCGTCCGCGCCCATCGCGTAGATCTGCGAGCGGCCGCTGCCGCCGCCGCGGTCGGACGTGAAGACGACCTGCGAGCCGTCCGGCGAATAGGAGGGCGAGGTGTCGATGGCGGTCGAGTCGGTCAGCCGCGTCGTTGAACGGCTCCTCAGGTCCATGGCGAAGATGTTGGAATTGCCGTCGTCGCGCAGCAGGCTCATGATCACCTTCTGGCCATCGGGCGAAAAGCGCGGCGCGAACGTCATGCCCGGGAAATTGCCGACCAGTTCGCGCTGTCCGGTTTCGATCTGCAGCAGGTAGACCTTCGGCTGCCCGCTTTCGTAGGACATATAGGTGATTTCCTGCCGGTTCGGCGAGAAGCGCGGCGTCAGCACGATGGCGCGGCCGTCCGACAGGTAGCGCACATTGGCGCCGTCCTGATCCATGATGGCCAGCCGCTTCTTGCGCGCGTTCTTGGCGCCGGATTCGTCGACGAAGACGACGCGCGTATCGAAATAGCCCTTCTCGCCGGTGATCTTCTCATAGATCGCATCGGCGATGATATGCGCGACACGGCGTTGATTGGCGTCATTGGCGAAAAACTGCTCGCCGGCCAGCTGCGAGTTGCCGAAGATATCCCACAGCCGGTACTGGGCGCGAATGCGGCCGTCGGCCTCCTTGCTCACGCTGCCGGTGACCAGCGCCTGGGCGTTGATGACCTTCCAGTCTTCATAACGGGGCGCGGCGTCGGGATTCGTGATCTTTTCTACGAAAGCGGCCTTGTCTATCGGCGCGAACAGTCCTGACCGTTTCAGATCGGCTGTCACGATCTCCGATATCTGCGGTCCAAGGCCTCCCTGAAAGTCAGGGATGGCGATCGGCATCGGCTCGACATTGCCTTTGTTGACGTTGAGCTCGAGGGTTGCCCGGGCAGGCAAGGTGGCGACGGAAATTATGCCGACCGCCATCGCGGCGACCATCAGGAGCGGCTTGAGGATGGATTGCATGTCTTCTCGCTTCTCTTGCTGATTTCTCGGACGCTCAGGCTTAAAGACCAAGCATCGCTCTCGGGTCGAAGTTGACGCGAACGTCAGACCATATGTCCTGCTTGCCGGCGGGAACCTGCAGGCCGGCGACATCGCATTTCTGCACGGCGCGAACCGCGCTGGCGTCGAACTGAGGGTTGCCGCTTGATTTCTCGACGGTCGGGCGGCCCTCCAGCTTGCCGGAGGCATTCAGGTTGAAACGGATGACCACGGTGAAGTTCTCGGAACCTTCGAGGCCGACCGGAAGGGTCCAGCAACCGCCGAGTTGGTCCTCCAGCGCCCCCTGCTCCGACTTGGAAAGCTTCTGGCCCTGGTCCTTTTCGCCGCCGAGCGAGGCCTGCTGGGTCGAGCGCTTGGCGCCGCCGCCGGACGGCTTCTGCTTATCGAGCAGGGCCGTTATCTCGTCGGCGTTGAATTGCTTTTCATCCGACTTCGGCTTCGAGGAAGCCTCCTTGACCGGCTTTTCCGCATCCTTGCGGTCCGGCGCTTTGGCGCTCTCGGCCTGGGCCGGCTGCGGCTTCGGCCGCGCTTCCGGCGCCGGCGCGGAGTCCGGCAGCTTGGCTTCTTCGGTCGGCTGCTGCTGATCGATCGCCTCGGCGACGGCGTCCGGCTTCACCTCTTCCTTCGGGATGGCCGCGGTCGTGTCCTTCGGCGGTGTCGGCGCCGGTTGCTTGGCCGGCGTCGGCTTCGGCTCCGTCTGCTTGACCGGCTCGGGCTTGACCTCTTCCTTCGGCGTCGGCGTCGGGGCTACCTCGGTCGCCGGGGTCGGCTTCGGCTTCTCCTGCGGCTTCGGCACGTCCTCGACCGCCGGCTTCTCGGTCGGCGTCGGCGCGGGCGGCGGCGCCGCCGTCTTCTCGACCGGCTTCGGCTTGGCTTCGTCCGTCACCGGCTTGTCGGTGTCGACGGTGTTCTCGCCGACCTTCTGGGCGTTCGGCACGACATCGGGACGCTTGGTCGGCAACGGCGCCGGCTTGTCATGCATCACCGACTTCTTGTCGCCCTGCAGCGTCTGCGCGATCGCTTCCATCGGCACGATGTCGACCGCCACCGACTCCACGTCGCTGGCAGGCATGGCCGGCGGCGACGACAGCGTGAACAGCCCGAAGGCCAGCGCCACCGCGTGCAATATCACCGATGAGGTAAGACCGGTGCGCATCTTCTCGTCTACTGATCCTGTTCCTGCAGCGAGACCAGGCCGATATTCTTGTACCCGGCGGCCGAAATGCGGGCCATGACTTTCATCGCGGTGCCGTAGTCCGTCGACTTGTCGCCGCGGATGAAGATGCGCTCGTCATAGCCGGTCTTGGAAATCGCCTGCAGCTTGGCCACCAATTCCTCGATCGGGATTTCGGTTTCCTGCAGGAAGATCTTACCCGCGGCGTCGATCGAAACGGTGATCGGCTGCGTGTCGACATTCATCGCCTTGGCCTGCGTGTCCGGCAGGTCGATCGGTACGCCGACGGTGAGTAGTGGCGCCGCGACCATGAAGATGATCAACAGCACCAGCATCACGTCGACCATCGGCGTGACGTTGATCTCCGACATCAGGGCATGGTGACGGCCACGGCGCCTATGGCCGCGTCCACCTCGCCCCGTGCCACCTGCGCCAGCAGCAGACATCCCCATGATCGTTCCTCAGGCCTTCTGCGCTACTTTTTCATCGATTTGGCGCGAGAGTATGGCGGAGAACTCATCCGAGAACCCTTCCATGCGCACGCCGAGTTTGTTCGCATCCGATGACAGCTTGTTGTAGGCGATGACCGCCGGGATGGCCGCGAGCAGGCCGATCGCGGTGGCGAGCAGCGCCTCGGCGATACCGGGCGCCACGACCGAAAGGCTGGTGTTCTTCGAGGCGGCGATCGCCTGGAACGACGTCATGATGCCGATGACGGTGCCGAACAGGCCGATGAAGGGCGCGGCCGAGCCGGTGGTGGCGAGGAAGCCAAGGCGTCCTTCCAGCCTTTCCATCTCGCGCGTCAATGCCAGGTCCATGGCCTTGTCGATGCGGGTCTGCAGCGCCAGCGGCGATTTCGCGCCCTTTTCGAAACTCTTCTTCCATTCGCGCATGGCGGCGACGAAGATCGCGCCCATGCCGGTGGTCTTGCGGTCGGCCAGCGTGCGGTAGAGGTCTTCAAGCGATTGCCCGGACCAGAAGACCTGTTCGAAGCGGTTCAGCGCCAACTTCATCCGGCTATAGGCGACGAGCTTGTCGATGATGATGGCCCAGGTCCAGATCGAGGCGCCGAGCAGGCCGATCATGACCAGCTTGACCACCCAGCCGGCCTGCATGAACAGCGCCCAGATCGATAAATGCGCTGCCGGGTCGGCGAGTGCGATGTTTTCCATGACTTAAGTCCTTAAGATTATCCGGGCATCGCTGGCGGCTGGCCCATGGCATCCCTTTGGTCCGATCGCGCGAAGCGTGAAGCTTGCGGGATAAGCCCCGAATGCACCGTTTCACGGCCTTTTCGAGGCAAATATTGGTGAAAGGAAGGCGCACGAATTGCGCCAATCTTCGCCAATTCCTTCATGAACCGTTATGGTTAAGGATGGGTTAGGATGTAAGGCGCGGCGCATTGCCGCGCTTGGCTTGGGCCAGCCCGCGGCCGGCGCCGTCTGGTCAATGGCTTCGAGACTGTGCGGGCAAGCGAAGGCTCAGGCCTTGGCCTTCGGCATAAAAGCGGCAATCCATTCCTTCGGGAAACGCTTCGGGCGGCCGTTTTCGCCGACGATCGCCGCCTCGACTTTCGCCTCAACCAGCACATCGCCGCCGCGCTTCAATTGCTGGCCCATGAAGATGCGGGCGCCGGAAATATCGTCAGTGCGCGTGTCGATGGTGAGGATATCGTCCATGCGGGCCGGCGAGCGGAAGTCGATCTCCATGCGCCGGACCACCCAGACGATGCGCTCGCCATGCTTGCCGTCCAGGAGTTCGGTGTGGTGGACGCCGGTCAGCCTCAGATAGTCGGAGCGGCCGCGTTCGAGGAATTCGAGATAGCGCGCATGGTAGACGACCCCGGAGAAATCGGTGTCGGCATAGTAGACTCGGGCCATCAGCCGATGGCCGAATTCCGTCAGCGCTCCGGAAAGCCCGGCGCTGAGCGCCGCCGATTCACCATGATCGTCCATCGCGCTTTCCTTTTCAGGCCCGAACAGGCAGGTGTTTTCGCGCGGGAACGGGATGGCATTGTTGGGCACGATGATCAAGACCTTGCTGGCGGTGTTGCTTGCGCTCGGCACGCTGCCATTGCCGGCCGGGGCAGCGACCTTCTCGATGAAACGCGGCCTCAATCTCGACCAGTGGGTGACCTGGCCGGCCGAGGACAAATGGGGGGAGCGCCAGGCGATCCTGCCCTATCCGGAGTGGCGCAAATTCCTCAAGGAGGACGACCTCAAGGCGCTCAAGGATGCCGGCCTCGACTTCCTGCGCATGCCGGTCGATCCCGCGCCCTTTCTTTCGGACCGGACCGCGGCCCTTCGCGACGACCTCTATGCCAGCGTGCTGGACTCGGCGCGCATGATCAACCGCGCCGGCCTGAAGGTGATCGTCGACCTGCATCTGATCCCCGCTGGCGGCAACCGCAAGACCGGCATGAACGAGGTGATGCACGACCCGGCCGTCTTCGATGCCTATGCCGAGCTGGTGCGCGAGATGGCTCGGACGCTGGCCAAGGAAGACCCCAATCAGGTCGCGCTGGAGTTGATGAACGAGCCGTTGGTCGATTGCGACGCGAACGGCACCAATCTTTGGCCCGGCCGCCAGAAGCAATTGTTCGCGGCCGCCCGCGCCTCCGCCACCAGGCTCACGCTGATCCTGACCGGCGGCTGCTATTCGAACGCGGAGTCACTGGCTAAAATCGACCCTAGGACGATCGCCGATGACAACATCATCTGGACTTTCCATTCCTACGATCCGTTTCTTTTGACACATCAGGGCGCAAGCTGGGCCGGCGATTTCATTCCTTATGTCACCGGCCTGCCCTATCCGCTGACGGCTGTGCCGCGCGCGCAACTGGACCTGACGCTGGACACGATTCGCGACCGGATCAAGGCCGAGGCGCCCTGGGCGCGGCAGAGCGGCCTGCTCAGCTATCTCGACGAGCAGGTGGCGACGATGGACAGTTCCGAAAAGCTGCTTGGCGTGATGGACGCGCCGTTCGCCACGGTCGACGCCTGGGCGAAGGCCAACGGCGTCAAGCCGCAGGACATCACGCTCGGCGAATTCGGCATGATCCGCAAGGAATATGGCAACGGCTTCGTCATGCCGGCCGCATATCGCGCGGCCTATGTGCGCGACATGATCGCCCGCGCCGAGGCGCACGGCTTTTCGTGGTCGGTGTGGAGCTATGGCGGCGCCTTCGGCGTGGTCGACGCCTTCGACGGCGAGAAGGCCGAGCCGGACGTGATGGATATGATCAGGTCGCTGCGCTGAGGCGCTGGAAGCGGACTATCCCAGATCGATCTGCAGGATTTCCGGCCGCACTCCGAAACGAACCGGGGCGATGCTGAAGCCTAGTCCTCCCGAGACAATCAGATTTCGGTCGTTCTCGACGACATGGCCGTAGGCATAGCGGTTGCCATAGGCAGAGGGCACGACCGGAGAATAGCCGAACAACCGCACTTGTCCGCCATGCGTGTGCCCGGACAAGGTGAGCGAAACCCTCCAGGGCACTTTGGGAAAAATGTCCGGCTCATGCGCCAGCAGGATGATGGGAGCGGTGTCGCCGACCTTGGCCAGCGTGGCGGGAAGATCATCGAGGCCGGTGAGCCCCCTGCGGCCCTCGGCCTTGTTCGGCAACAGCGCAATCTGGTCGGCGAGCCCGGCGATCCAGAAACCCTGGCCGTCCTTTTCCAGGCGCACGACGTCGTTCTCCAGCACCGGAATGCCGACCGCCTCCAGTGACTTGCGGGAGATGGTCGGCCCCGCCCCGGCTGCCTGCGCCGAGCGATCCTCCCACCAGTCGTGATTGCCGAGGATCGAGTACACGCCGAGCGGCGCCTTGAGCCCGGAGAGCGCTGACGCCCATTCCGACGCGTTCACCCAGCCTGTCACCAGCCGGGTCCCGGCGGGATAGTCGCCAAGCATGACGATGACGTCCGGCTGCAGCGCATTGGCTTCCTCGGCAAGTGCCGCAATCCGTTCCGGCGTCATCCAGGGTCGGCAGGCATGGATGTCGGCCAACGCCACGACGCGCAATTTAAGCCCGGCCGGCCAGTGCGGCGGCGTCAGCGTGTAGCGCTTCACGTGGGTCAGCAGCATCGGCTCGATGCCGACGGCATAAGCGCCAAGCGACACCAGGCTGAAGGCCGAGCCGCCGACAAGGCGCAGGAAGGCGCGTCTGGTGATCATGAATCGGCCCAAGCCCTTGGGATTCTATCAGGAAGCTGCGTTAAAGGCGGCAATTGCGCCCTGAGCTAGGCCAAGGCGCGCAGATTCTGCGCAGACGAGCCGTTGCGCTGCCAAACGGCGAACAAATCTGCGTTACTCTTCCTGGAACAGGCTGATCTGCTGCTGGGCGATATCCTTCGGAGGGTCGAGCCCGAGATGGCGCCAGGCATTGGCGGTCAGCACGCGGCCGCGCGGCGTGCGCTGGATGAAGCCCTGCTGGATGAGATAGGGCTCGATGATATCCTCGATCGCGTCGCGCGGCTCTGAGAGCCCCGCCGCGATCGTCTCGATGCCGACCGGGCCGCCGCCGAAATTGCGCGCGATCATCGACAGGTAACGGCGGTCGAGCGCGTCGAGGCCGAGCGCGTCGACCTCAAGTCTTATCAGCGCCTCGTCGGCGATCTTCCTGTCGACATGCGCGGCACCCGCGACGCTGGCGAAGTCGCGCACCCGGCGCAACAGCCTGCCGGCAATGCGCGGCGTGCCGCGCGCGCGGCGCGCGATCTCCACCGCCCCGTCGTCGCCGAGCGGCATCGACAGGATGCGTGCGCCGCGGCGCACGATCTGCTCCAGCTCCTCGACCGTATAGAAATTGAGCCGCACCGGAATGCCGAACCGGTCGCGCAGCGGATTGGTCAGCAGCCCGAGTCGGGTTGTCGCCGCGACCAGCGTGAAACGGGCGAGGTCGATCTTGACCGAGCGTGCCGCCGGGCCTTCGCCGATGATCAGGTCGAGCTGGAAATCCTCCATCGCCGGATAGAGGATTTCCTCGACCGCCGGATTGAGCCGGTGGATCTCGTCGATGAAGAGGACGTCGCGCTCTTCGAGATTGGTGAGCAGCGCTGCGAGATCGCCCGCCTTCGCGATCACCGGCCCGGAGGTGGAGCGGAAATTGACGCCAAGCTCGCGCGCCATGATCTGTGCCAGCGTCGTCTTGCCCAGTCCGGGCGGCCCGACGAACAGCACATGGTCGAGCGCCTCGCCGCGACCCTTGGCGGCATCGACGAAGACCTTGAGATTGGCTCGCACCGCCGCCTGGCCGACGAACTCGTCGAGCGACTGCGGCCGCAGCGTCTGGTCGGCATCCTCGCCGCGCTTGTCGGGGGCAATGAGGCGGGGCGAAAGGCTCATGCCGCCTTCCTTGCATAGGACCGATGGCGGGACAAGCGCTGCCTCACCGCGCCAGCTCCCTCAGCCCGAAGCGGATCAGCTTGGACGCATCCGCGCCCTCGCCGGCCGATTTCAGCGCCGCGGCAACCGCATTCGCCGCGATGTCGCGCGAATAGCCGAGATTGACCAGCGCCGAGACCGCATCGGTGATCGGTGCGGCCGCCACCCCTTCGCCGAGTTCCTGCTTGAGGCCGATCGTGCCGGTGGCCGCGCCCGCATAGGCCGGCGCCTTGCTGCGCAATTCGGTGACGATGCGCTCGGCCACCTTCTTGCCGACGCCGGGCGCGCGGGAAACCATGGCGATGTCGCGCAGCGCGATCGCATTGGCGAGGTCGGCAGGCGCCAGCGTTGACAAAATAGCCAGCGCCACCTTGGCGCCGACGCCCTGCACATTGTTCATCAAGAGGCGAAACCACTCGCGCTCCAACGCGCTCTGGAAACCGTAGAGCCGGATCATGTCCTCGCGCACATAGGTCTCGATGAACAGCACCACCGCCTCGCCGGGCGACGGCAGCGCGGCAAGCGTGCGCGCCGAGCAATGGGCGACATAGCCGACGCCGTGCACATCGACGAGGCAGGAGTCTTCGTCGATCTCGTCCAGCGTGCCTTTCAGCTTGCCGATCATGGCCTGGCCTTCATGGATGTGTTTCCGGAGAGACGATTTCGAGGTCTGGGAAATAACTGCGATAGCGAGGCGCGTCGCGCGTCAAGAGGCGGTGACCGGCGACGGCCGCATGAGCGCCAATGAAAAAATCCGGCAAGGTCCGCTCCCGAACACCGCCGGCCCGCCGATAACGGGAATGTGCCACCCCAGCCAGGAATGCGGCTTCCCAAGGCAAAAACTCGCGATCCATTTCAAGTCTCTCGGCTGCTTTCCTCAGCATTGCTTCGGAAGCGACCAGAGGAGCAAGCTCGGACCAGACGATGCTGTTGATGACCAGCGCGCCATCGCGTCGGCAGGAGACGATCGCCGACGCGGACCATTCCGTCAGCGGCCCAGCCGGACCCCAGACATCAATGAGCACGTTTGTGTCAATTAACGTCGAGATTTTCACGTGGTCCCCTCAACCACTCCATATACTCGTCCGTCGTCATGCCGCCCAAATCCAGCGTCCCCTCCATCTTGTCGAGGATCTCCTTGAATTTGCGGGCAGCTTCCTCCTCCGAAATGTTTTCGTTGACGGCGACAAGCCGGGCGCCCTCGTCGGTGGCCACGAACTGGACCTCCGAACCCGGGCCTATGCCCAGGTGATCCCTTATTTGTTTGGGGATCGTGACTTGCCCTTTGGTGGTCACACGCATGGTAATACCTCCGAGGTATTACTTACCGGGCAAATGAGAACAAGTCAAGAACAAGCTACCAGAGCAGCCATCCGATAGGCCGCACTCGGGCGGTGATGCGCATGGCAGATGGCGATGGCCAGAGCGTCCGCGGCATCGTCGGTGTCGAAGACAGCCTTCGGCATCAGCACCTTCACCATCATGTGGATCTGCTTCTTCTCGCCGTGGCCGACGCCGATCACCGCCTTCTTGACGGCGTTGGGGGCGTATTCGGCGACCACCAGCCCGGCGCGCGCCGGTACCAGCATGGCGATGCCGCGCGCCTGGCCGAGCTTCAGCGTCGCGGTCGCATCCTTGTTGACGAAAGTCTGCTCGACCGCTGCCTCATGCGGCATGGCCTGGTGCAGCACCTCGGCCAAGCCGTCATGCAGCTGGCAGAGCCTTGTCGCCAGCGACTCCTTTTCGTCGGACCGCACCGTGCCGGACGCGACGAAGCGCAGCGAATTGCCGACGCTGTCGATAATACCCCAACCGGTGCGCCTCAGCCCCGGATCGATGCCGATGATGCGAATCGCTTCCCCCATGCGCCAAGTTTAGCCGTGGCGGCAAGCGATGCCAGCGAAATGTGAACAAACCGGAAACGATCGCGATCCAATGGGCATCCTGGTCCGGCGTTCGCGCCGGCATTGTCCAATCTCGGCTGGTGGCACTGCACCGAAGTTTTGACCGATCGGCCCTATTTGCATCGGCAGGTGGCATACGTTCGTTGGAGATTGGCCGAAACGCCCTTCGCGATCGTCATTCTAGGGCGGAGCGACGCGCAGCGGCGCGCAGACCCTAGAATCCATGCCGTTACCTTCGCCAAGGCGTGCAACGGAGCAGAATTCTGCACCGCAGCGACGCTTCCAAGTCATGGCATGGATTCTATGGTCTGCGCCGCGTCGCTTCGCTCCTTGCTCCGCCATAGAATGACGAGGTAGGGGCGGCTTCGACCAATCTCCAGCGTTGCGCTGATTGATGGAAAATCTTGCGCCAAGACAAACGGCAACCTTTCAAAATCCCTGTGTCGAGGTTCTAGTTCGTCACGCGACGGATAGCTTTCGACAGCCGTGTGAGAAATGCCGGCCTGGACGATGCGACCAGCTTCCAGGCCAGGACTGCATTGCCCATGCGCCGCGGGAGAATTCCGATGCAGAGGAACCAGACCGCCAGCGCAGCCCGCCGACGCCAGGATGCGTTCATTTCCAGACTGGCGGCGGCGCCCGCTTTTGCCAATCCCAGCCGGGAGTCGGTCGTGACCGGATGCTGAGGCTCGTCGACACAGAGCGAAGCCAATCGCTCTTCGAGATGGACCGGATCGCGAAGGCCGGCATCCGACGATACGGTGAGACCGATCTCGGCGGCTCGGCCGGACAAGGCCTCAAGGCGCCGGAAATCATGCTCCACGCGCCAGCGCGCCCGCTCGGCAAGCCTTTCGGCAAAGACCGAATGGTTGGAGCCGTGGATGCGGTAGGCGCCAAGGCAGGTGTCGATGGATTTCACCTCCCCGTGCAGCGGCGCGAGCGTCGCGAGATAGCCATCGGCGCCCTGCCGGAAATCGCTTTCGGGCATGGGCATTATCGTTTCCAGGGCCTCGCGGTCGAACGCCAGCCCGCTTGTCACCGTCGTGCGGTACCGCCCCTTTCGCAACAATTCCGGCACGACATCGCCAGAGTCGAATGGCTGTTCCGGAGGTGGGAAGACATCCTTGATACGCTGGTCCTCATCGACGAGATGCAATCTGAACTGCGCCTGGGCGACATCCGAGTCCCACTCGTCCAGGACCTCGGAGACGGCGTTCGGATAGAGGTAATCGTCAGCGTCGAGGAAAAGAACGATCTCCCCCTTGCTCGCCTCGAACCCCGTATTGAACGCGGCGGCATGGCCGCCATTCCTGTGCCTCAGGCACGGGCGGATCCTGTCGCCGTAGGATTCGATGACGGCCACCGACGCATCCGTCGATGCGTCGTCGACGACCACGACCTCGACATTTCGGTGGTCCTGCTCCAACGCGCTGTCGATGGCGCGTCCCAGGAACTGGTCGTAGTTATAATTGGGGATGATGATCGATACCGGGATGCGGTCCAATGGCGAATGCACGGGATCAAGCCTCGCAATCTGCTTTGGTCACGGTGACGGTGATTGTCCTGCAGAACCGGCTCGGGTCGACCGGGCTGCGGCGAACGGCCCCAACTAGGGTCTCATCTCGTCAAGGCAAGGGTGATCTTTCTCGCGAAGGCCGGCATGGTCTTCAAATGCTATGACGGCTGCCCGCAATATCGAAGCGGTCGGAGTCGCAGGCGTTCGACTTGCGGCCAAAACGGCTCGCCAAATCGCGGCTCGGTTTAGGGATGCTTTTGTTGCAAACGCGGTTTCAGCCGCGCGCGAACGCCGTGTTCAAAAGGCTGATCTGGTCGGAAACCGGGTTGGCCCGCCGGCTGGGGGCGTGCGTGTCGTTGATGACACCGCCATAGATTTCCTCGTCCATGCGCCGCACCAGCGCCTGCAGGCGCAGCGAGCGCGTCACGAGGTCCAGAAAATCCTTGGGCAACTCGTTCCAGCCAAGCGCCTCGTCATGCGCCGACGCCGTGTCGAGCCGCACCTTGGATTTCTCCGAGGCCACCTGGTCGCGCGTCATCTCGCCGGAATTCGCCGCACGCTGCAGCAGCAGCCAGGAGGCGACCTGCATGAGCCTTGTGGTCAGCCGCATCGATTCGGCCGCATAGAGCGTCGCCGCCGTGCGCGACAATTTCTTGGCCTCGAGCCTGCCCTTGCCATCGAGATATTCGGCGGCCTGCTCGACCAGCCCCATGCCTTCCTGGTAGAGCGGCTTGAAGGATTGGGAGAAAACCCGGCGCTCCGCCAGTTTAATGGTTTTCGCGCCCTTCGAAGGCTCGTTCATCGATACGCCCCTGCACTGCCGCAAGCCGATTCGGCAATCCTCGCCGACGTGGCCCGCACCCTAAATGACTGAGGCTTGAAAATGCGCTTCGATGCCCATGAAGGCAAGCGCATGTTTAACAAACGGTTAACGCCGGCCTCGCTCCAGCCATCCGCAAGCGGATGGCGCCAGCCTGCCGCCCGCGGACAAAAAAAGAGCCGCGGATAAGGCGGCTCTCAGGAGTTTAACAGGGAGGCGTCAAACAAAGTGGCTCCAACCACTCGGTAAGAATCCAGCAAAACTGGATGCGCATAGTAAACGCCCGTAAAGCTTAATGAACCCTTAACACGGCGACGATTTTTTAAGCGGCCGCGCTTTCCTATGCCGGAACAGGACAGCCGGCTTCGCCGCCCGGGATCGTCTGAAAACCGGACCTTCGAACGCCGAACCCGGCCATCGAAACATGTTGGCCGCCGCCGCGACATCGTTCCGAAACACGCGCCACGCAAAAGCCCGCTCCTCTGAAGCGGCGCGCGGATCCGCGCCGCTCGAAACCAGGCGGGATATCCGGGAGCAAATCATGGATTGGTATTCGATCGTCAAATTCCTTCACGTCGTTTCGGCCGTTTTGTGGGTCGGCGGCGGCTTCGTGCTGTTCCTGCTCGGCGTGCTGGCCGAGCGTGCCGGCAACATCGAGGACAAGCTGCAGGCAATGCGCGCCAGCGGACAGCTCGGCGGCAGGTTCTTCGCGCCGATGTCGATGCTGACGCTGGCCTTCGGCCTCATCATGTGCGGCTTCTGGGTCGGCTTTACCGAGCTGTGGATCGTCATCGGCCTCGTCGGCTACGCCACCACCTTCTCGATCGGCATGCTCGTCTTCAAGCCGACCGGCGAGCGCATGGGCGCCATGGTCGCCGAGCAGGGCGTGACGCCGGCGGTTCTTGCCATCGGCCAGCGCATGATGAAATGGGCGCGCCTCGATTATGCGGTGATGCTGGTGATCATCGCCGACATGGTGCTGAAGCCCACTTTGCACGACATCGGCATTCTTGCCGGCATGGCGATGGTGGTTGCGCTGGGCGCCGCGCTCGCCTTCGGCGGCGGCCGCCAGATGGTGCCGAGCGCCGCTTGAATCCTTCTGGTGAGGCTGCCTTGCGGCCGGCCTCACCAGAAACCGGCAATGCCATCCCACAACAGCTTGACGGCGACCACCGCGACGGTCGCGTAGGTGAATGGGTAGAATATCTCAGGCCGCATGCGGCGCACCAGCCACGCGCCGGCAATGGTGGAAAGCGGCGCCAGCGGCATCAGCACCGCCGAAGCGGTCAAATTGGTGGTGTCGAACTGGCCGAGCGCGAAATAGGGGATGAGCTTCAGCGCATTGGTGGCGGCAAAGAAGATCGCCGCTGTTCCCGACAGCACTTTCGGGTCGAGCCGGATCGGCAGCGCATAGACCTGGAAGGGCGGACCGCCGACATGGGCGACGAAGCTGGTGAAGCCTGCGACCGTGCCCCAGAAGGCCGCCGCGATGCGGTTCGGCTCCGCCGCATGGCCGGTGCCGTGGCGGAACTGCAAATATAGCCAGCGCAGCACGAACACCAGCGCGACCGCGCCGACGATCAGCCGCACCATCTCCTCGGTGACCAAGGCCGCGGTCAGCCAGCCAAGTCCGATGCCGATGACGGCGCCGGGCATCATGTCGACCAGCATCTTGCGGTCGTAGACGCCCCACCAGCTCCACACGGAAACCACATCCATCAGGCACAGGATCGGCAGCAGGATGGCGGCCGCCTGAACCGGCGGAATGGTCAGCGCCATGAGCGGCACGCCGACGAAACCGACGGCGCCACCGAAGCCGCCCTTCGACAGGCCGACAAGGATCACCGCCGGAATGGCGGCGGCATAGAACCACGGATCGCTGAGCAGGCCTGACATCGGCAAGGGAAGGTTGGAGAAGGCGGGGAGCCAGCCATAGCGCAGAATGGCGCCGCCGGGATAGTCATTAATGCCGGCATCCGCTATTGCCGAGCCGGCATCGACGGCCGCCGCGCTGTCAGGGCCGTTTTCGATCGGCTCGCTGTCTCGAGGTATGGAAATGAGCGCCATCAGCATCCGCAAGGCTCGCGAAGCGGACGTGGCGGCAATCGTCGCGATGCTTGCCGACGATGCGCTCGGCCAGGCCCGCGAAGACGCCGGGCTGCCGCTGTCGCGAGCCTATCTCGACGCCTTCGCGGCGATAGACGGCGATCCGAACCAGTTCCTCGCGGTGATGACCGACGGCGACGACGTCATCGGCACGCTGCAGATCACCTTTATCGCCGGACTGTCGCTGCGCGGCGCCCGTCGCGGCCTGATCGAGGCGGTGCGCGTCGCGTCGAGCCGGCGCGGCGAAGGGCTGGGACAGCACCTGTTCGAATGGGCGATCGACAAATGCCGCGAGCGGGGCTGCCGGCTCGTCAAGCTGACGACCAACAAGAGCCGGACCGACGCGCATCGCTTCTATGAGCGCCTTGGCTTCAAGGCCAGCCACGTCGGCTACAAGCTTGAACTCTAATGCATGTCGCCCAGAAGTGCGCAGCGGTTCTGGGATAACGACATGCATCAAAACAAAGACCTAAAGCGCGTCGCCTGAATCCGTTTCAGTACGGCGCGCTTTAGGCCAGCGTCTGGCCGTTCAACGCCGCGCCTGAACAAGCAGGAACATCGGCCGTTCCAGCTCCTCGGCGAGTTCCGGCCGGGCGGCGATCTGCTCGTCCGTCGGGCAAAATTCCTCGACATGCCCGATGCTGAATCCGGCCTGGATCAGCAGATTGAGCGTGGTGCCGATGGTGCGGTGATATTTCACGACGCCCTTGGTGAACCAGTCGGTGCTGCGCGGCCCCTCCACCAGATACCGGTCGACCGGCCATGTCTTCCTGCCCATGGCATCGACCGACCAGCCCGGATCGGTCGGAGCCATATAGATCGGATGTTCCGTTGAGAAGACGAAGGCTCCGCCGGGCACCAGGGCCCGATGGACGGTCGCGAACAGGCGCGCTGCATCGCCGACATAATGCAGCGCAAGCGAACTGTAGGCGAGATTGAAACGCGCCTTCGGCAGACTGAGCTCATCGAGGTCGGCGCGCTGATAGGTGACGCCGCCGTCGGAGCCGGCGGCGCGTGCGCGGGCAAGCATCTTTTCCGAGAGGTCGAGGCCTAGGACTTCTCTTGCGCCATGCGAGCGCGCCCAGCGGCAGAACCAGCCGAACCCGCAGCCGAGATCGACAATGCTTGCGCCATCGACGTCGGGCAGCATGGCGCGCAGCGCCGGCCATTCGGGCGCGCCCTCCAGGCCCTCGACCGAGCGGCCGAGGCGGCTATAGCCATCGAAGAAATCCGGATGGTCGTAGATATTTTGCGCCATGTGCCTGTCCTCGCAGCCCGTTGCCGGCCGCCTGCAAGTCCGGAAGCCGAGATTTGCATTGGTGCCGAAACACCACTTATGCAATGAATGAACCGGCGGAAAGTGGCGGGTGGCTGCGTGGAAAATCAACTCTTTCAAGGCCGGCTGTTGCCGCATGAACGCATCTTGTGGAGTGGGACGCCCGCGCAGGGACTGCTGTTCTCCAGTCGCGACGTCTTTCTGATCCCGTTCAGCCTGCTCTGGTGCGGCTTTGCGATTTTCTGGACCTATTCGGCGACGAGGCAAGGCGCGCCACTGTTCTTTGACGCCTGGGGAGCGATGTTCGTCTGCGTCGGCCTCTTCATGGTTTTCGGCAGGTTCATATTCGACGCCTGGCTGAGGCGGCGGATATGCTACGCCGTCACCAACAAGCGTATCCTGATCCTGCGCGGCGCCCCGTCCGCCAACTTCACCTCGATCGATCTCGAACGCATTCCCGACGTCCAGTTGACCGGCGAAACGGCGACGAAGGGGACCTTGCGCTTCGGAGCCGCCATGTCGGCATATCCATTCTCACGGATGAACGGGTGGTTTCCGGCGCTGGATCCGGTCCCGCAGTTTCTCGGAATCGAACAGCCGCAGCGCGTGTTGGATCTCATCATGAAGACCCGGCGCGACGATGCTCGTGCGGACCGGTCTCCGTCCGCCGCATAGCCGACTGTTCAAGCCGCCCCCTTTGCTCTATGCCGCAA
Organism: Mesorhizobium humile; assembly: GCF_033977215.1. Classification (NCBI taxonomy): domain Bacteria; kingdom Pseudomonadati; phylum Pseudomonadota; class Alphaproteobacteria; order Hyphomicrobiales; family Phyllobacteriaceae; genus Mesorhizobium; species Mesorhizobium humile. The sequence continues at coordinate 23,448 of NZ_JAVIIV010000032.1, read as the reverse complement.
TGCAACCATGTTCGCCCGGCATAGGCGAAACCGGGATCGAAGGCCAATGAACGATATAAACCCGCCCAACCGCTGCCGCATCGTGCTGATCGCGCCGCCGCTCGTGTCGGCGGAGCAGATCTGCGCGGCGTTCGAGGGCGGCGACGTCGCCTCGCTGATCCTGCCGGACAACGGCATGGACGATGCCTCTTTCCAGACCTTCGCCGAGAGGATCGTGCCGATAGCGCAGGCCTCCGGCGTCGCCGTCATCATTGCCGGCGACAGCCGCATCGCCGGGCGCGTCCAGGCCGACGGCATCCATGTCGAAGTCAAGCCCGGTGAGCTCGCCGAGACGATCGAGCGGGTGGCCGGCAAGATGATGGTCGGCGTCGGCGGCGCCAAGACCCGCGACGAAGCGCTGGATCTCGGCGAAGCGCGGCCAGACTACATGTTCTTCGGCCGCTTCGGCTACGACAACAAGCCAGAGCCGCATCACCGCAACCTCGCCCTCGGCGAATGGTGGGCGGAAATGATCTCGATCCCTTGCATCGTCATGGCCGGCTCCGAGCTTGCCTCCGTCGAGACGGTGGCCGCGACCGGCGCCGAGTTCGTGGCGCTGTCCAGCGCCGTCTTTGCTGACGCGCGCGACCCGCGGGCGGCGATCGCCGCCGCCAACGCGCTGCTCGATCAAACCGCGCCGCGCTTCGAGAGCTGACATGCGCCTGCGTGTCCTTCCTCTGGTTGTCCTGGCCGGCTTGTTTGCGCAGGCCGCGACGGCGGCTCAGACCGTCCCGCTGCCGCAGCCGCGGCCGGATGCCGGCTCTCCAGACGCCGGCACACCGAATACGGTCACGCCCAACGCAGGCACGCCGGACGCCGGCGCGCCTGACGCGAGCAGGTTCGGCGGCGCTCCCCATATCGACAAGCCGATCCAGAACACCTTGCCGCAGCCGGCCACCATGACGCCGCCATCGGCCGACGCCGTCAATCCCGACCGCTTCGGCGCCAAGCAGCCGGACGCCGCCTATGGCGCCTTCCAGCGCGGGCTCTACAAGACCGCCTACAACCTTGCCATGGACCGCGCCAAGAACGGCGATCCGGCGGCCGAGACGCTGGTGGCCGAAATCCTGTCGCGCGGGCTGGGCGTGCCGCTCAATCCGGCCGAGGCCAGCAAATGGTATGCGCTGGCCGCCGAGCAGGGCGTGCCGGAGGCGCAGTTCCAATATGCGCTGATGCTGCTCGACGGCCGCTATGCGAAGAAGGACGAAAAGGGCGCCTTCGCGCTGATGCAGGCCTCGGCCGAGGCCGGCAACCGGCTTGCGCAGTTCAACTTCGCCCAGTTGCTCGTCCAGCAGGATCCCGGCGACGGCGGCCTTGTGAAGGCCGCCGTCTATTATGAGCGCGCCGCCGCCACCGGCCTTGCCGACGCCCAATATGCGATGGCGCAGCTCTACGCCAACGGCGCCGGCGGCAAGCCGCATGACGACGCCCAGGCGCGTCTTCTGCTGGCGCAAGCCGCGCGGCAGAATTACGACACCGCGCAGGTCGACCTCGCCGCCTGGATGATCGAGGGACGCGGCGGCCCGCGCGACCTGAAATCGGGCTTTGCCTGGATGAAGCGGGCGGCGCAAGGCGGCAATGTCGCGGCCCAGAACCGCCTCGCCAAGCTCTATATGGGCGGCATCGGCACCGATCCGGACCTGATCCTGGCCGGCGCCTGGTACATCGTCGCCCGCCGCGCCGGCCTGATCGACCCGCAGATGGACGATTTCCTGCAGGGCCTCGACGACGACCAGACCAAGCAGGCGCTGCAGAAGGCAAATCGCCTGCCTTGACGCATAGCGCCACGGACGGCATGTCCGGCCTCCCTTGCTACTATGCGCAATTTGTGGTCTTGGAGGCGCCAAAGCGCGCCCCGCGCCAGAAAAATCTCATTCCGGATCAGTTCATCATGGCCAAGATCAGTGGCAACGAAATCCGTCCCGGCTATGTCATCGAGCACGATGGCGGGCTGTGGGTGGCGGTCAAGACCAACACCGTCAAGCCGGGCAAGGGCGGCGCCTACAATCAGGTCGAGCTGAAGAACCTGATCAACGGCACCAAGCTCAACGAGCGCTTCCGCTCGGCCGAGACCGTCGAGCAGATCCGGCTCGACCTGAAGGATTTTTCGTTCCTCTACGAGCAGGGCGACGCGCTGGTCTTCATGGACACCGAAAGCTACGAGCAGCTCGAGCTGGCGAAGGACTTCGTCGGCGAGCGCGCCGCCTTCCTGCAGGACGGCATGATGGTGACGGTGCAGCTTTACGAGGAGCGGCCGATCGGCATTTCGCTGCCCGACCAGGTGACGCTGACCATTACCGAGGCCGACCCGGTTGTGCGGGGCCAGACGGCCGCCTCCTCCTACAAGCCGGCGGTGCTGGAGAACGGCATCCGCGTTCTCGTGCCGCCCTTCATTTCGGCCGGCGAGCGCATCATCGTCGACACCAACGAAATCACCTACGTGCGCCGCGCGGATTAACGGCAAAAAGCAGGAAGAAAAAAATGGCGCGTTCCGCTCTCCTCAACGTCATGGTCCAGGCCGCGATGAAGGCCGGCCGCTCGCTGTCGCGCGACTTCGGCGAGGTGCAGAACTTGCAGGTCTCGATGAAGGGGCCGGGCGACTATGTCAGCCAGGCCGACCGCAAGGCCGAAGAGATCGTCTTCACCGAGCTTTCCAAGGCGCGGCCGGGCTACGCCTTCCTGATGGAAGAACGCGGCGCGGTCGAAGGCGAGGACGCCCAGCACCGCTGGATCGTCGACCCGCTCGACGGCACCACCAATTTCCTGCACGGCATCCCGCTCTTCTCCGTGTCGATCGCCCTCGAGCGCCAGGGCCAGGTCGTCGCCGGCGTCGTCTACAATCCGGCGATGGACGAGCTCTACACGGCTGAGCGCGGCGGCGGCGCCTTCATGAACGACCGGCGGCTGCGCGTCGCCGGGCGCTCCAAGCTGACCGACGCGGTGATCGGCTGCGGCGTGCCGCATCTCGGTCGCGGCCAGCACGGCAATTTCCTGATCGAGCTGCGCAACGTCATGGCCGAAGTCTCCGGCGTGCGCCGCCTGGGTTCCGCCGCGCTCGATCTCGCCTATGTCGCGGCCGGACGCATGGATGGTTTCTGGGAAACCGGCCTGTCCTCCTGGGACATCGCGGCGGGCATCCTTCTGGTGCGCGAAGCCGGCGGCTTCGTCTCCGACATGGATGGCGCGCAGGACATGCTGGACAATGGCGAGGTCGTCGCCGGCAACGAGCTCATCCAGCGCGCGCTGCTCAAGACCGTGAAGAAGCCATTGGCTGCTCGCTGACTGACTATGGCGTCCTTCGCGCGTCGAAAGGACGCGCGCCTTTAGTCGCAAAACCGCAACCGAAGCTTGAAATACTGGTCCGCAAGCGCCCAGATTAGGCGTTGCAGGATCATCGATGAACGACGCGCGTCCAGATACAACGCTTGAAATCCCCTTTGTCGGGCGCTGGCACTATTCGCGTGCCGAAATGATCGCCGACGGCATCGTCCACGCGGTCGGCATCGTGCTGGCGATCGCGGCCGGCTCCGCTTTCCTGGCTTTGGCCGCCTTCCATTCCGGTCCGGGCGAATATATCGCCGCAGTGTTCTACGTGGTGTCGCTGCTCACCGTGCTCTCGGTTTCGCTGGCCTATAATCTGTGGCCGGTGTCGTGGCCGGCGAAATGGATCCTGCGCCGCTTCGATCACGCCGCGATCTATCTGCTGATCGCCGCCACCTACACGCCCTTCCTCGCCCAGCTCGACAACTCGCCGTTGGCGCTGCCCATGATCGTCGTCGTGTGGAGCGCGGCAGCGGCCGGTATCGCCATCAAGATGTTCGTGCCCGGCCGCTACGACCGGCTGGCCATCGTCTTCTATCTCGCCATCGGCTGGAGCGGCGTCGTGCTCGCCGGACCGCTGGTCCACACGCTGCCGACGACCTCCGTCGCGCTGCTCATCGCCGGCGGCATCGTCTATTCCTGCGGCGTCATCTTCTTCGCCTGGAAGGGCCTGCGCTTCCACAATGCCGTCTGGCACGGCTTCGTCGTCACCGGCGCCGGCCTTCATTTGGCCGCCATGGTCGACTGCCTTGTCGTCAACCGGTTCTAGAGCATGAGCTAGGCCTGTGGCGCGGGCCTGTCAGGCCATATTGCCAAGCGCCATTCAATTTGGTCACAATTCCGTTTAGAGTCGCGGCAATTCTGCGGCGGTGGCATCGGAAACGGGGCACGGATGGCTTTTCTCAGATCCTTCGGCAGGCGATCGGACGTCCTGGTCTATGATCCGCACAAGCTGTCGAGCCCGCAGGTCTTCCTGCTCACCATGGTGATCTTCCTGATCATCGTCGCTTTCATCGCCGCCATCCTCACCCGCCAGATATCGACCGCCTTCTCCAGCAATCCGGGCCTCAACGGACTGATCGTCGGCGTGCTGGCGGTTGGCATCCTGCTTGCCTTCGTCCAGGTCGGACGGCTGTTCCGCGAGGTGCGCTGGGTCAATTCCTTCCGCGCCGGCTCCGAGACCACCGAGCCGGTTCTTTTGGCGCCGATGAAGGCGATGATCGGCCGTTCGTCCTCGATGGCCTTCTCGACCTCGTCGATGCGCACGATGCTGGATTCCATCGCCACGCGCCTCGACGAAAGCCGCGACACCTCGCGCTATCTGGTCGGCCTGCTCGTGTTCCTCGGCCTGCTCGGCACCTTCTGGGGCCTGCTCAACACCATCGCCTCGATCCGCGAGACGATCGAGGCGCTGGACCCGGGCAGCGGCGATGCGGCCGCCGTTCTCGACGCGCTGAAACAGGGCCTGTCGGCGCCGCTCGCCGGCATGGGCACCGCGTTTTCGTCCTCGTTGTTCGGCCTTTCCGGCTCGCTTGTGCTGGGCTTCCTCGACCTGCAGGCCGGCCGCGCCCAGACCCGCTTCTACACCGAACTGGAGAACTGGCTGTCCTCTGTCACCGATCTGTCGTCCGACATCGTGGTCTCCGACACGTCGAAGACAACCGAATCCTCCGAGGACATCCGCCTGCTGTCGGAGCGGCTACGCAGCCTGCAGGAGAATGGCGGCGGCTCCAATCCGCGCGTCGCCACCGCCATGGCCAATCTTGCCGACGGTATCTCGGGGCTGGTGAAGAACATGCGCTCCGAGCAGCAGATCATGCGCGACTGGGTCGAGGCCCAGTCCGACGAGCAGAAGGCCATGCGCAACACGCTGGAAAAGATCGCCGACGCGCTGAAGAAGCAAGGGGTCCACTGACGTGGCGCTGGCAAGACGGCGCGCCGACCGCCGCATCGACTACTGGCCTGGCTTCGTCGACGCGCTGTCGACGCTGCTGTTGGCCATCATGTTCCTGCTCACGGTTTTCGTGCTGGCGCAATTCCTGCTCAGCCGCGAGATTTCCGGCAAGGACACGGTGCTGAACCGCCTCAACTCGCAGATCAACGAACTGACCCAGTTGCTGGCGCTGGAGCGCTCGAACAGCCAGGATAAGGAAGACTCGCTCGCCAATTTGCAGGCTTCGCTGTCGGCGTCGGAAGCGGAAAAGAGCCGCCTCGAACAGTTGCTGGCGCAAGGCGCCGGCGCCGGCGACGCGGCCAACAAGCGCGCCGACCAGCTTACCGGCGAGCTCAGCAACCAGCGCCAGATCAGCCAGCAGGCGCTGAGCCAGGTCGAGATCCTCAACCAGCAGATAGCGGCCCTTCGCAAGCAGATCGGCGCGCTGGAGGACGCGCTCAACGTCTCCGAGCAGCGCGACCACGACTCCAACACCAAGATCGCCGATCTCGGCCGCCGCCTGAATGTAGCACTTGCGCAGCGCGTCCAGGAGCTCAACCGCTACCGTTCCGACTTCTTCGGCCGGCTGCGCGAGATCCTCGCCGACCGCGAGAACATCCGCATCGTCGGCGACCGTTTCGTCTTCCAGTCGGAGGTGCTGTTCCCAACCGGCTCCGACGAGATCAACGACGCCGGCAAGGTCGAGATGAAGAAGCTCGCCGACGCCATCATCGAATTGCAGAAGGAAATCCCGCCCGAGATCAGCTGGGTGCTGCGCGTCGACGGCCACACCGACAACAAGCCGCTGTCAGGCACCGGCCGCTATCGCGACAACTGGGAACTGTCGACCGCGCGCGCGACGTCCGTCGTGAAGTTCCTGATCGAGAACGGCGTGCCGGCCAACCGGCTGGTAGCCGCCGGCTTCGGCGAGTTCCAGCCGCTCGACCCGGCCGACACCGATGAGGCGCGCGGCAAGAACCGCCGAATTGAACTGAAGCTCACAGAACGGTGACCCATTATCACAGAAAGTCACGGGAAGTTGTTCGTCGGCTGAATACTTAGCGCGACAAGTCCTGGCGGCAAGGCCTGAAAACATTATCTTTTTTTAATTACACATCGCGAATCGACGCACCTAATTTGCTACGCAGGGCCGGGGACCGCCGGCGATGCCTCCCATCGCGACGCGACGGAACCGGACGGCCCGGAAAGGTCGGAAGGCAATGCGGCAGGACCGCTTCCTTCCCTGCAGGAGGATGCGCCGCCATGCGCGCTTCAACATCTCTCAAGACTGTAACCCTGGCTGCCGCGCTGATCGCGGCCCCGCTCGCCGGCGCCTATGCGGCCGGACATCACAAGGGGCTTCTCGACGCGACCGCTCCAACCGATTTCACCGGCCCGCGCGTGACCAGCCTTATCGATCAGGTCCAGGGCGTGGATCAGGGCATCACCGACGCCCGGCAGGCAAACAACATCTCCGCTTCGGAAGCGCAGCAACTGCATATGCGCGCCGCGCATATCAGCCAGGCCGCGGAACATGTCGCGGCTTCGGATCACGGCAGGATCCCGTCCGCGCAATACCATGAGTTGCTGCGCCGTCTCGACAATGTCGACCAAAGGCTGATGAACGACACCGGCAGCGGCTTCATGATGGGCGACGGCGACGATGGCGGGAATTACCCGAACGGTTAAAGCAGGCCGCGTGAAAAAGAATTCACGCGACCTGCTTTAAGTTTTTGATTTTAAGCATGTCTTTGTCCCGAAACCGGGCCCACTTTCGGGAGACATGCTTAGAGCATTTGCTCTGATCACACAGGAAGGGACCAACTGGCGCCCGCGGGACCTGGCCCCGAGGGCGTCCTTTTTCGATCGCATACCCGTTTCGATCACAGGCCGAGCCAAAGCGCGACGATGGCGAGCACCGCCGGCACCGTCTGGATGAAGAGGATCTTGCGGCCGACGGTCGCCGCGCCATAGAGGCCGGCGACGGCGACGCAGAGCAGGAAGAACATCTTGACCTGGAACCCGCCGGCGCCGAGATAGAGACCCCAGATCAGGCCCGCGGCGAGAAAGCCGTTATAGAGCCCCTGGTTGGCGGCAAGCACCTTCGAGGCGCTGGCGAATTCCGGCGTCAGTCCAAACGCCTTGCGGCCGCGCGGCGTGTCCCACAACACCATCTCAAGATAGACGATATAGCAGTGGATCAGTGCCACCAGCCCGACCAGGATATTGCCGACCATTGTCCCCTCCAGCAGTTTGTTGAAGGCATTGATCACGCAGTAGGCTCGCAAGGCAAGACGGCTGACCCCATCGCGACCGGACAGGGTTGCCAAGCTCGGCGCCTTGGTATCTTTTCGCGCCAGCCAAATTGACCTCGGGATCCATCATGTCTTTCCAGAAACTCGACCAACTCGGCCACAAGCTCGAAGCGCTGGAGCATGCCTTGGCCATCCTCGGCGCCGACGAGGCGACCCATATGGCGGTCGGCGGCGGCGAGAAGCGCGCCGAGGCGATGTCCTCGCTTGCCGGCATGCTGCACGCCCAGGCGACCGCGCCGGAGATCGGCGACTGGATTGCCGCCGCCGAAGCCGAGCCGCTGGGCGAAGAGCAGCAGGCGGCGGTGCGGGAACTGCGCCGCCAATACACCAACCTCACCTGCCTGCCGGTCGAATTCGTCGAGCGCCAGACGGTGGCGCGCATGCGTTCCGAGCAGCTCTGGCGCGACCTGCGCGCCAAGAACGACTGGGCCGGCTTCCTGCCGGCGCTGGAAGGCGTCGTGGCCCTGGTGCGCGAGGAAGCAGCACTGCGCGCCGACGCGGTCGGCCTCGCCCCCTATGACGCGCTGATGGAGCAGTATGACCCCGGCAACCGCGCCGCCGACATCACCCCGGTGTTCGCCGAACTGAAGGCCTTCCTCAAGGATTTCCTGCCGCGCGCGCTGGCCGTGCAGGATGCGCGGTTGGCGAAACATCCGTTGAAGCCGCTGTCGGGCAGCTATGCCGTCGACCGCCAGCGCGAGCTCGGCCTGGCCATGATGGCGGCGGTCGGCTTCGACCTCACCCATGGCTCGCTCTCGGTGTCGCACCATCCCTTCTGCGGCGGCGTGCCGACCGACGTGCGCATCACCACCCGCTACAAGACCTCCGACTTCCTGTCGGCGCTGATGGGCGTGCTGCACGAGACCGGCCACGCGCTCTACGAGCAGAACCTGCCGAAAGCCTGGTCGCATTGGCCGCTGGGCAAGGCGCGCGGCATGGCCGTGCATGAGAGCCAGAGCCTGTTCGTCGAAAAGCAGATCGGCCGCAACCCGGCCTTCTGGCGCTGGGCGCTGCCGGTGGTCGAAAAGCATCTCGGCGAAGCCTGGTCGCTCGACGACATCCTGCCGCATGTCCACCATGTCGAGCGCGGCCTGATCCGCGTCGACGCCGACGAGGTCACCTATCCGTTGCATGTTATCCTGCGCTATGAGCTCGAGCAGGAGCTCGTGTCCGGCCGGCTGGAGGTCGCCGACCTGCCCGAAGCCTGGGACGCCAAGATGCGCGACTATCTCGGCCTCTCGACCATCGACAACCCCGCCGACGGGCCGATGCAGGACGTGCACTGGCCGGGCGCCGCCTTCGGCTATTTCCCTTCCTATACGCTCGGCGCCATGATGGCGGCGCAGCAATGGGCGGCTTTGACCAGGGAGCACCCGTCCGCCGACCAGGATCTCGCCAAGGGCGATTTCAGCGCCGTAAACGAGTGGCGTCGCGCAAAGATCTGGTCGCAGGGCTCGCGCTGGTCGACGCCGGACCTGCTCGAGCGCGCCACCGGCGAAAAGCTCAATGCCACTTACTTCACGCAGCACCTGCGCAGGCGCTACGGCAATTGACGCGTAGCGGTTTAAAACCGGCCGGGTGCGGCGTGGCTACTCCGCCGCGCCCCGGAAGGCGCCGGCGCCGGTCTCGAACTGCAGCTTGGCGAGCCGGGCGTAGATGCCGCCCTTGGCGACCAGGCTCTGATGCGTGCCTTCCTCGACGATGCGCCCGCCATCCATCACCAGGATGCGGTCGGCCTTCAGCACCGTCGCCAGCCGGTGGGCGATGACGATGGTGGTGCGGCCGCGCATCAGCCGCTCAAGCGCCCTTTGCACCAGCGTCTCGCTCTCGGCGTCGAGTGCCGAGGTCGCTTCGTCGAGCAGCAGGATCGGCGCGTCGCGCAGGATGGCGCGGGCGATCGCGATGCGCTGGCGCTGCCCGCCGGACAGCGTCACGCCGCGCTCGCCGACCTGGCTGTCATAGCCCTTGTCGAGCCTGGCGATGAATTCGTCGGCAAGGGCCGCCTTGGCCGCGGCCTCGATCTCGGCGTCGCTGGCGCCTTGCCTGCCGAAGCCGATATTGTCGCGCACGCTCGCCGCGAAGACGGTGACGTCCTGCGGCACGATCGCGATGCGCTGGCGGACGGCCGCCGGATCGGCCTCGCGCACATCGACGCCGTCGATGACGACGCGGCCGCTCTCGGGATCGTAGAAGCGCAGGATCAGCGAGAAGACGGTGCTCTTGCCCGCGCCTGAGGGCCCGACGATCGCCACCGTCTCGCCCGGTTTCACCTGGAAGCTCAGGCCATGCACCGCGGCACGGTCCGGCCGCGCCGGATAGGAGAAGGAGACGTCGTCGAAGCTGATCGCGCCCTTGGCCGTGGCCGGCAGCGGTTGAGGATCGGCAGGCGGCTGGATGGCCGGTTTCTCGGCCAGGATCTCCGTCAGCCGCTCGGCGGCGCCCGCCGCCTGCGACAGCTCGCTCCACACCTCCGACAGCGCGCCGAGCGCGCCGGCGGCAAATACCGAATAGAGCAGGAACTGCCCGAGCGTGCCGGGTGACAGGGTGCCGGCAAGCACGTCCCGCGACCCGAACCACAGCACCGCGACCACCGAGGAGAAGATCATGAATATGGCGAAGAAGGTGAGGAACGAGCGCGCGAACACCGAGGCCCGCGCGGCCTCGAAGGCGGCGTCGACGGCGCCAGCGAAGCGGCCGGTGACCAGCTTCTCGTTGGTGAAGGCCTGCAGCGTGCGCACCGCGCCGATCTGCTCGCTGGCATAGGCGGTTGCTTCGGCGAGCGTATCCTGCGCTTGCCGGGACTTGCGCCGCACCGAACGGCCGAAGGCGACCAGCGGCAGCACGATCACCGGGATGGCCGCGATCACCAGGCCCGACAGCTTCGGGCTAGTGACGACCATCATCGCCACCGCGCCGAGGCCAAGGATGAGATTGCGCAGCGCGACCGAGGCGGTGGCGCCGACCGCCGACTTCACCTGCGTGGTATCGGCTGCAAGCCGCGAGACGATCTCGCCCGAATGCGCCTTGTCGAAGAAGGCGGGCGACAGCGTCGTGACATGCGAGAAGACGTCGCGGCGGATATCGGCCACGACCCGCTCGCCGAGCGTGATGACGAAATAGTAGCGGCTGGCCGAAGCCGCCGCCAGCAAAGCCGCCATCACCACGAGCGCTGCGAAATACTCAGCAATGAAGGTGGAACTCGCGGCTTCGAAACCGTGATCTATCATGCGCCGCACGGCCATCGGCAATGCAAGCGTGGTCACCGCGGCCACGATCAGCGAGATGATCGCGCCGACCGCCAGTTTCCGGTAGCGGATGATATAGGGGAAAAGGTTTCTCAGCGGCCGGACCGAGCGCCTGCGCTGGTCTCCACTGGCACCGATCTCCGCCATGAGCGTTTCCTCTGGCCGCTTGTCAATACCGCGCTTCAATATGCGCTTGCCGCGGCCTTGTGATTCAATTCCGGCTGATGTATAGGCTCGCCGACCGTTTTAGAAGCCGTGGCTTTTCATTAGCTGCGGCTTCGAGTTTTAAAAAGGGGCGCATCGACGCAGGCCATAGGCCCGTCAGCAGCGCCGGCAGCCAGGAAACACGACAATGAAGGCCGATATCCATCCCGACTACCACACCATCAAGGTCGTCATGACCGATGGCACCGAGTACCAGACCCGTTCGACCTGGGGCAAGGAAGGCGACACGATGAACCTCGACATCGACCCGACCACGCACCCGGCCTGGACCGGCGGCCAGCAGACCCTGCTCGACCGCGGCGGCCGCCTGTCGAAGTTCAAGAAGCGTTTCGAGGGTTTCGGCCTCTAAGCCCAGTAGGCCTGCGAGATTTGAAAAACCCGCCTTCGGGGCGGGTTTTTTGTTGGCCGCAGTTTCCTTCTCCCCGTTCAACGGGGGGAAGGTGCCCAACGGGCGGATGAGGGGCAGCGCTAACCTCCACCGTTAGCCAGAGAATTCGATTTGCAATTCGGTGACAGTGCACTTTTCGGCGACGCCTACGTCATAGGCTGGCGCTGCCCCTCACCTGCCTGCCGGCATCCTCTCCCCGTATAGTGACGGGGAGAGGGGCGCTCCCGCCGGCGATTTCGCCAATCGCCTTAGCCCCTACTCCCCCACCAACTCCCTCAGCGCCATGCGCTTGTAGGCTTCGACCAGCCTGTCGCCCTCTTCCCGATCGACCGAGATCGCCAGCCGCACGGCGGCCTCGCCCATCTGCCACACCAGAAATGCCGTCGTCTCCAGTTGGACCGGATCGGCATCGGGCCGCAGCCGCTTCAGCACCGCCACCAGGAATTCGGCATTGGCCCGGCTGTCGGCCAGTTCGAGCGCGCGCAGCGCCTTGTCGGCCTGCGTGCCGGACCAGACATCGCGTATCACAGGCTCGGCCAGAAACAGCTGGTAATAGATGTCGACCAACTCTGAAAACGCGCTCTTAAAGCCCTCGGCGTCCTCGACCTCTTTTAGCGCGGCCGAAATACAGGCCTGGCCTTCGGCGGTGTAGCGCTCGGCCAGCGCCCAGACGATCGCCCGTTTGTCCGGGAAGAACTGGTAGAGCGAGCCGATCGACACCCCTGCCTTTTCCGCCACCTCGCCCATGCGCATGGCATCGCTGCCCTGCTCGGCAATCAGTGCCGAGGCTGCCGCGAGCATCCGCTCCACCCGCTCGCGGCTGCGCTGCTGCGCAGGCGACCGGCGCGGCGAAGCAATGCCCACCTGATCGGCCTTCGCGGCGACTTTTTCGTCCATGGCTCTCTCCGGGCAATTTCTCGAAAACTGGCTTGACTCACAAAATACGAGGGTTTATCACGTTTTGCAAATGTGAGGATTTATCACATTTTGAAAACAAACCGGCATCTGGAGCAACCGAGATGATGAAACTTCTTCCCACCCTCACCTTCATCGCCGCGATCGCCGCCGGCGTCGTCGGCGGCGTCTTCTTCGCATTCTCGAATTTCGTCATGGCGGCGCTTGCCCGGCTGCCCGTCCCGAGCGGCATCGCGGCGATGAACTCGATCAACATCACGGTGATCACGCCGACCTTCATGACCGCGCTGTTCGGCACCGGCCTCATCTGCCTGGTGTTGATTGCCGCCGTTCTCTTCGGCTGGAGCCAGTCGGGCTCATACTGGCTGCTTGCCGGCGCCGTGATTTATTTCGTCGGCAATCCGATCGTGACCATGGTCTTCAACGTTCCGCTCAACGACGCCTTGGCCGCCGTCGATCCGCAAAGCGCCAACGGCGCCGCCGTGTGGGCGAACCATCTGAACCAGTGGGTGATGTGGAACCACGTCCGCACCGTCACCGCGATCGTGGCGATGGCTTGCTTCATCATGGCATTGATCTGAGGACAGCAGCCCGCAAATGCAAAAGATCCACCTCAGGCGGGATCTTTCTTATGATCCTTGCGGTCGGCATGGCCGAGATCCCGCTCCGGGTCGATGACGTCGCGGACCAGCTGCTTGAGCTTTGCCGCATCCGGAAAACCGCCGTCGCGCTTGCGCTCCCAGATGAGCTGATCGTTGCAGGAAATGGTGAAGATACCGCCGGTGCCCGGCGCCAGCGTCACCTGGCCGAGATCGGTGCCGAAGGTCGAAAGCAGCTCCTGCGCCATCCAGCCGGCACGCAACAGCCACTGGCATTGCGTGCAGTAGGTGATGCGGATGGTGGGAAGCGGCTTCTCGCTCATATCGGATTGAGCTTTGCTCATATCCCGACTTGGCTCAAGCCGCGCTGAGCTTGGCCATAGTCTCGTCGTCGACCTCGAAATTGGCGTAGACGCTCTGCACGTCGTCATCGTCCTCGAGAGTGGCGACCAGCTTCATCAGCGACTGCGCCCGCTCCTCGTCGACCGGGACGTTGTTCTGCGGCTGCCAGATCGGCTTGACCGATTCCGCCTCGCCGAGCGCGGCTTCGAGCGACTTCGACACTTCGCCGAGATTTTCGAAGCCGCAATAGATGGTGTGGCCTTCCTCGTCCGACTCGACATCGTCCGCGCCCGCCTCGATCGCCGCTTCCATCACCTTGTCGGCGCTGCCGGCCGAGGCCGGATAGTAGATTTCGCCGACGCGGTTCCACATGAAGGACACCGAGCCGGTTTCGCCGAGCGCTCCGCCTGCCTTGGTGAAGGCGGCGCGCACATTGGAGGCCGAGCGGTTGCGGTTGTCGGTCAGCGCCTCGACAATCAGCGCGACGCCGCCGGGACCGTAGCCCTCGTAGCGCACCGCCTCATAGTTTTCGCCGTCGCCCGCGGACGCCTTGTTGATGGCGCGCTGGATGTTGTCCTTCGGCATCGACACCGCCTTGGCGTTCTGCACCGCAAGGCGCAGCCTGGGGTTCATCGCCGGGTCCGGCGTGCCGGTCTTGGCGGCGACGGTGATTTCGCGCGCCAGCTTGGAAAACATTTTCGACCGCACCGCGTCCTGACGACCCTTGCGATGCATGATGTTCTTAAACTGCGAATGGCCAGCCATGGCACCCCTGTCGTGTTCGGCTAGAGCATCTCGAAGCGGGGTGTCATCACCTCGTCTCCGGCAAAATGCTCGAATTCAACCTTTTAGAACGTCCCGGGCATGCCTGCGAAGGCACGCGGCGCTCTTTGTCGGAATGGCCGGCTTATAGATAAATCGGCTCAATTCGTCCAGCCGCGCCGTAACTGAGGCGCCGAAGAGGCCGCTCATCCCTCCAGATCGGACTTCAACCGGTCGAGAATGCTGATCGCGTGGCCGGCATACTGGCTGATCCAGCGGTCATGGATCTGCTTGATCGGCAAGGCATTGAGATGGTTCCAGCGCTCGCGCCCCTCGCGCTTCGCCACGACCAGATCCGCTTCCTCCAGGACTTTGAGATGCATCATCACCGTGCAGCGGTCCATGTCCGGGAAAGCCTCGCAGAGCGCGCCGGTGGTCTGCGGCTGGTCCTTCAGGAGATCCAGCAATTCGCGCCGGCGCGAATGCGCCAAGGCCTTGAAAACATAGTCGTCCTCAGTTTGGGTTGACATGTTATATTTCTATAACATATTGTTCGGACGAGCAAGGAAGGAGCTGTGGATATGTCCCTGGGATTCAGGATTTCCGGACGCATCGGGAAACCGGTCGCCGAGGTCTTCGACGCCGTCGTCAACCCGACGAAGCTCAGCGGTTACTTCACCACCATTGGCGGCGCCTCGGCCCCACTTGTCGCCGGCACCACGGTCACCTGGTGGAAGATGGTGCCGGTGGAGGTCGACGAAGTGACGAAGGACAAGCGCATCGTGCTGCGCTGGGACGCCACCGACGCCGACGGCAAACCGGCCTACAAGACCCGCATCGAGATGAATTTCGAGCCGCTCGAGGATGGCGGCACCTTCGTCACCATTGCCGAGGAAGGCTGGCGCGAAGGCGAGGTCGGGCTGAAGAAATCCTACCTCAACTGCGAAGGCTGGTCGCAGATGCTCGCCTGCATGAAGGCCTATCTCGAATACGGCATCAATCTGCGCGACGGCTATTATCGCAGCGAGCTGCGTGGCGAGCCGGCCAACGAAACCAACATCTGAGCCCGACATTCAATATCCAGCAGCAGGAGGTCGCCCGATGACGAAAGCAACACCATTCCTGATGTTCGAGGGAAAGGCCGAGGAGGCCATGACCCTCTATTGCGGGACCATTCCCGATAGCCGTGTCCTCGACGTCACGCGCTACGGCTCGGGCGAGGACGGGACGGAAGGAACGCTCAAGCTGGCGCGCGCTTTGATCGGCGGCGTCGAGGTCAGGATCTACAACAGCCCCGTGCACCACGCCTTCACCTTCACGCCGTCCTTCTCCTTCTTTGTCGACTGCTCGTCCGAAGAGGAACTGGACCATATCGTCGACGTTCTTTCCACGGATGGCGGATTTCTGATGCCGACCGGCGACTACGGCTTCAGCCGGCGTTTCGCCTGGTTCAACGACCGCTTCGGCGTCTCCTGGCAGGTCAATCTGCCCTGAAACAATCAGGAGAAATTCATGGAACTCAAGGAAGCCCCTACCGCCGAAACCGCCATGCTGATCCGGCGACCGGTCGCCGAGGTCTTCGAGGCGATCGTCGATCCGGCAGTCACCACGAAATTCTGGTTCACGCATTCGAGCGGTCGGCTGGACGAAGGCAAGCCGGTCGAGTGGGAATGGCGCATGTATGGCGTCTCGACAAGGGTCGAGGTGAGCGAGATCGTCCCCAACGAAAAGATCGTCATGCGGTGGAGCGATCCGCCGACGACCGTCGTTTGGTCGTTCACCGAGATGCCGGACGACGCGACCTTCCTCGAAGTCCGCAATTTCGGCTTTGCTGGCTCCAGCGACGAGCAGGTCAGGCAGGCGGTCGAATCCACCGGCGGCTTTTCGCTGGTTTTGGCCGGCGCCAAGGCATGGCTGGAACAGGGCCTGACGCTCGGCCTGATCGGCGATCGTCACCCGAAGGGCATAAAATGAATTCGTCATGCTAGGGCGGAGCAAGGAGCGAAGCGACGCGCGCAAACCCTAGCATCCATGCCGTGACGCCGACGTTCCGCCGCGTCTCAGGATGAATACCCCAGTCGTTCGACGGCTGACACTCAGCCGTTACTCAATTCTGCTCCGCTGCATCCTTCGATATGGGTAACGGCATGGATTCCAGGGTCTGCGCTCCGCTTCGCGCCGCTCCGCCCTGGAATGACGAAGGTGTGCGGGCCTCAATGCCCGCCGCCGGACCCCTGCTTCTTGCGGTTCCTTGCCAGCATGTTGAGGCCTTCGACCAGCGCCGAAAAGCCCATGGCGGCGTAGATGTAGCCCTTGGGCACGTGGTAGCCCATGCCGTCGGCGATCAGCGTCATGCCGATCATCAACAGGAAGCCCAGCGCCAGCATGACGATGGAGGGGTTCCTGGCGATGAAATTGGCGAGCGGCGTCGCCGCCAGCATCATCACGCTCACCGCCACGATCACCGCGATATACATGATGGCGATCTCGTCGGTCATGCCGACGGCGGTGATGATGGAATCGATCGAGAAGACGAGGTCGAGCAAGAGGATCTGGAAGATAGCACCGGCAAGGCTCATCTGCAGCGTGCCCACCATCGTATCCTGATGGTCCTGTGGGTCGACCGTATGATGGATTTCCTTGGTCGCCTTCCAGACCAGGAACAGACCGCCGGCGATCAGGATCAGGTCGCGCCAGGAAAAGCCGTGGCCGAAGGCGGTGAACACCGGCGCCGTCAGTTGCACGATGACCGAGATCGTGGCGAGCAGGATCAGGCGCATGACCAGCGCCGCCGAGATGCCCAGCCGGCGCGCGCGGACGCGCTGCGCTTCCGGCAGCTTGTTGGTCAGGATCGAGATGAAGATCAGATTGTCGATGCCGAGCACGACCTCGAGCAATATCAGCGTCAAAAGCGCGACCCAGGCGGTCGGATCGGAAACAAAGTGAAAGTGCGGCGCCAGGAATTCGACAAGCTGCATGAAGGTCGTCCCCTCTACGATCCAAAGAAATTCCAGGAAAAGTGTGTGACGGTTTTCCGTCCGGAATTTCGTAAAAATAAATAGTTAGAGCGGTTCGGCGGTTTCATGAAAACGCTGAGCCGCTCTATGCAGTTTTCGCGGGTTTCGTCGCCAGTTAGGTATTGATCTGGCCTATATCAACGTCACGACCAGAAGGACGGCGCCGTTTCTTCCAGCCGGGGCCCGCGACGAAACGGCGCGATCTTCTCGGCCAGCCCTGTGCGGTCTGAAATAGTGACACCGACGCCGCACAAGGTCGCGGGTCCGTTCGCCGCCTCGAAGCGACCCTTCGGCACCTTGGACAGAAACCGGTTGAGCGGTTCTTCCTTGTCCATGCCGAGCGAGGAATCGTAATCGCCGCACATGCCGGCGTCCGAAATATAGGCGGTGCCGCCATTGAGGATCTGATGGTCGGCGGTCGGCTGATGCGTATGCGTGCCGACCACCAGGCTGGCACGGCCGTCGACGAAATGCGCGAAGCACATCTTCTCCGACGTCGCCTCGGCGTGGAAATCGACGATGGCCGCATCGGCCTGCTCGCCGAGCGGACAGGCGGCCAGCTCACGCTCGCCGGCCTGGAAAGGGTCGTCGAGCTCCGGGTGCATGAAGACGCGCCCCATGATGTTGGCGACCAGCACGCGCGCGCCGTTGCGCGCGATGTAGACGCCCGAGCCGCGCCCCGGCGTGCCCTTGGGAAAATTCGAAGGCCGCAGGAAGCGCTCCTCGCGCGGCGCGAAGATCAGCGCGTCGCGCTGGTCCCAGACATGGTTGCCGGTGGTGACGACATCCGCGCCCGCCGCAAGCGTCTCTCGGAAGATTTCTTCGGTGATGCCGAAGCCGCCGGCGGCGTTCTCGCCATTGACGATGACGAAGTCGAGCTTGAAGTCGGAAATCAGCCCCGGCAGCTGTTCCCAAACCGCCGTGCGTCCCGTCTTGCCAACCATGTCGCCTAGGAACAGGAGTCTCATGCTGCGCTGCGCGTCCCGAGCGCCCGCGACACCGTTTCCGGCTCCTTGGCGATAACTTGCAGATAGGCCTGCGCCGCCTGGTCTGGCTCTGTTCTGCCCTGCTCCCAGTCTCTAAGCGTGCCGAGCGGAATGCGATAGCGGACGGAAAATTCCTCCTGGGTGAGATGCAAGGCCCGGCGGATCACCTTGACACGCGCGACCGGCGCCAGTCTGGGCCGATCCGTGCTGAGCGGAGGGTTGTCCTGGTCCGCCAAGGCGCTAGCCTCCGCCTCCGCGTCGCTCATGGCGCGCAGCCGATCCCAATCGGATTCAATCCTGGCGTGCTTGGTCATAGGCTTTCTGCTCATGGCGCGTCGCCTTTCTGGCGGAGATCAGTCTTATTCGGTCGCCGCGTTCGGTGTAAACCACCGTCAGCACCAATCCATTGACGATACCGATGCCGATGAAGCCCTCCTCTTCGTAATCCATGGAGCGATCCGAATAATGCACAGCATGGATGTCGTCGAACAGGCGTCTGGCATCCGCAAATGCCACACCGTGCTTGGCAAGATTGCTCGCTGCTTTCTCGTCATCCCACTCGAATTCAAGCATGTTTGTCTACTGGATTTCCGTAGTATTCGCCAGACAGGCGCGAACGTCAAGCGTGGATGGCAACTGGCCCTAACGCCGGCCGAAAGTGCCGCCCTGCCGTTGCGATTGCCTGGCGCCCGCGCCCGAGACGCGGGCAGTTGGGGGCATCATGGCCGGCGGCGCGTTGCGCCCGCGCAGCCAGAAGAACCAGACATAGAAGGCGACGAAGCCGCCGGTGACGGCAAGCAGCAACAGCCCGCCGCTCCAGCCTTTCATGGCCGCGGTATCGAGGTTCGATGGATCGGCAGGGTCGTAGTAGAATTCTATCCTGTCGCCTTTGGCCGCCTTGTAGAGACCGACATCCTTGCCCTTGCTGGACCACGTCATCGGCGCATCGTTGACGACGTAGGCCAAAACGACATTGATGCCGTCCGTCTTGAGACCGTTCGCCTGCATTTCGCTGTAGGGGCTGACATCCGTCGCGGTGGCGACCGTGCGCTGCCAGGCGGCCCGGTGATGCAGGGCAGTTCCTATGATGTGCAATGCCATTAGGAACAGGATCGCCGCGATCAGCGCTAACGGCACCAGCAAATAGCGCGCAAGAATAAACACCAGGATCCCCGTCGGCTCGGGCTGTTTGCGGGAATATAGCCGATGTGTGTTTGAAACGGGTTAAGCAGGTCGCGATAGTTTAAGCGACATCGAAGCGCCGCAACCCGCTTTCGGTCAGTATTTCCGGAATGATGACGTCATGGTTCTCGTCCGGAACCCGCTCGACTTCCTGACAGTCGAAGGCGATGCCGATCAGCCTTGGGATGATGCCCTTGTCGGCCAGCTTGGAAATGGCGCGGTCGTAATAGCCGGCGCCGTAGCCGATGCGATGGCCGCGTGCATCGAAGGCAGCAAGCGGTACCAGCATCAGCGTGGGGTCGAGCACTTCCGCCTCTTCATGCGGTCCGACCGTGCCGAATCCCATCTCGACCATCGGCGCGCCGCGCACCAGTTCGCGGAAGACGATCGTGGTCTTGTCGAGGATCGCCGGCAGGCAGAGCCTGGCGCCCTTTTCGCGCAGCGCGAACATCAGCGGCCGCACATCGACCTCAGAGCGCATCGGCCAGAAGCCGGAGACGACCCGGCCGGGCTCGAAGTCGATTTTTTCCTTCGCGGTCTCGGCCATTTCGAGCGCGATTTCCACGCGCCAGAATTCGTCGAGCGCGTCGCGCCGCGCCAGCGCTTCCTTGCGAAGCCGTTTTTTCAGGTCTTTGGATGGTGACATGCGCCGACGCTAGAAAAGGTCAGATTTGGATGGAGTTTTAGGAGCGACGTTTATTACCGCATGATCCGCCGAAGTGTCAGCGGTTCGGTGAAAAGATCATGCGAAAAAAGAAAGTGACGATCCACGCAACCGGTGGAGAGGTCGATCCCGGGTGCCTACAAAGTAGGTGGGCGCCGTGTGAGAAAACCCACGGGTCTTCCCAGGGACAGCTCCCTAAGGATCGATAAGGCCCCGGGGATAAGTTTCTCCTGCCGGGAAGCGCAGACCGCCGGGAGTGAATATAGGCCGATGATTAGCCGTGCGCCAGAGAAACGGGTGACCATTTGCGCGCAATTCGTCTTGCGGACCATCCCGACAAGGAGCTCTTCCGCCACCGCCCTTGCGCGGCCCGTCCAGCCTCCTTACGGTCCCGCCGCACGGACAGGAGAAAAAATGCGTTTCGAAGGCACAGCAGCTTACGTCGCCGACAAGGATCTGATGGTTGCGGTCAACGCCGCGGTCGCGCTGGAGCGGCCCCTGCTGGTCAAGGGCGAGCCCGGCACCGGCAAGACTGAGCTCGCCCGCCAGGTGGCGACGGCGCTCGGGCTGGAGTTCATCGAATGGAACGTCAAGTCGACCACCAAGGCGCAGCAGGGCCTTTACGAATATGACGCCGTCTCGCGGCTGCGCGACAGCCAGCTCGGCGACGAGCGCTTCAACGACATCGCCAACTACATCAAGCGCGGCAAGCTGTGGGACGCCTTCGCGGCGCAAAAGAAGGTCGTGCTTTTGATCGACGAGATCGATAAGGCCGACATCGAATTCCCCAACGACCTCCTGCAGGAACTCGACCGGATGGAGTTCTTCGTCTACGAGACAGGCGAGACGATCCGCGCCGAGTTCCGGCCGATCGTCATCATCACCTCGAACAACGAGAAGGAACTGCCGGACGCCTTCCTGCGCCGCTGCTTCTTCCACTATATCCGCTTCCCCGACATCGACACGCTGCACCGCATCGTCGACGTGCATTATCCGGGCATCAAGCAGAACCTGGTGCGGGCGGCCCTAACCCAGTTCTACGAGATCCGCGACGTGCCAGGGTTGAAGAAGAAGCCCTCGACCTCCGAGGCGCTCGACTGGATCCGCCTTTTGGTCGCCGACGACATCGCGCCCGAGGACCTGCGCGGCGACCCGAAGAACATGCTGCCGAAGCTGCATGGCGCGCTGCTGAAGAACGAGCAGGACGTGCATCTGTTCGAGCGACTGGCCTTCATGGCGAGGCGGCAGCAATAATGCGTGTCGCCCAGAAGTGTGGAGCGGTTCTGGGACAACGACATGCATAAAACAACGGCCTAAAGCGCGTCGCGCTTTAAGCGGCAGCAATAGCGCTTTCCCGCGCTGTGGACCGTTGCCGGCGAGCGGCCGCTGCCGCAGCTTCGGGCCAAATGTTGGAGGAAAAAATGTCCGAGATCATCATTCGCCCGCTCGCGCAGTCCGACCACACCGAGTGGCGCCGGCTTTGGACCGACTATCTGACCTTCTATGAGACGAAGCTGCCGGAAGAGGTCTACGCGATCACCTGGAAGCGGCTGTTCACGGAGGGGGAGTTCGAGCCGAAGGGTTTCATCGCCACGCTCGACGGCAAGGCTGTCGGCCTCACCCACTACCTCTACCATCGCTCCGGCTGGTCCGAGAAAAACAACTGCTACCTGCAGGACCTGTTCGCCGACCCTCAGGTGCGCGGCAAAGGCGTGGGCGCAGCACTCATCAAAGCCGTGCAGGACGAAGCCGGCAAGATCGGGGTGAAGAACGTCTACTGGATGACGTACGAGACCAACGCCACGGCGCGCAGGCTCTACGACCATGTGGCGCGGCGTACGGGCTTCATCGAGTACGATCTGCTATGAAGAGCGCGGGATTAATACCGTAGAACGAACTGAATGACCGGCTACGTTGGAATTTTGGATGGCTCCAATGACGTGTGGGGCGTGCGGGTCCCTGACCTTCCAGGCTGCCACGGAGGCGGCGTAAGCCCCGAGCAAGCGATTGCCGACGCGTCGCTCGCCATCCGCGAGTGGACCGAAGCTCGGGTGGCGAAGCAGCTGCCCGTTCCCAAACCGCGTGCGCTGGCGGATTTGCTACGGTCCGGGGAAATCGACAGCGCCCACGGTGATTCCGCCGTGATCGTGAGGCAGAGATAGCAGGTGTTCATCCCCTTCTTCCTCGAGCTGAAGGCCGCGCGGATTCCCGTTTCGCTCAGGGAATATCTGTCGCTGCTGGAAGGGCTGGAAGCCGGGCTGGTCGATTATGACGTCGAGGCTTTCTATTACCTCGCCCGCTCGGCCCTGGTGAAGGACGAGCGCCATATCGACCGTTTCGATCAGGTGTTCGCGCATGTCTTCAAGGGCGTCGAGGCGCTTGGCGGTCCCGACGCTGTCGATGTCGCCAACATCCCGGAGGAGTGGCTGCGCCGGTTGGCCGAAAAGCACCTGACGGAGGAGGAAAAGAAGCTGGTCGAAGCGCTTGGCGGCTTCGACAAGCTGATGGAGACGCTGAAGCAGCGCCTCGAGGAACAGAAGGGCCGCCACCAGGGCGGCTCGAAATGGATCGGCACCGGCGGCACCTCGCCCTTCGGCGCCTATGGCTACAACCCCGAAGGCGTGCGGATCGGCCAGCACGAGAGCCGGCATCGCCGCGCGGTGAAAGTCTGGGACAAGCGCGAGTTCAAGAATTTCGACGACACGGTCGAGCTCGGCACGCGCAACATCAAGGTCGCGCTGAAGCGGCTGCGCCGCTGGGTGCGCGAGGGCGCCGAGGAAGAGTTCGACCTGCCCGGCACCATCCACGCCACCGCCGAGCACGGCTATCTCGACGTGCAGACCCGCCCCGAGCGGCGCAACGCCGTGAAGCTTCTGATGTTCTTCGACGTCGGCGGCTCGATGGACGACCATATACGCGGCGTCGAGGAACTGTTTTCGGCCGCGCGCGCCGAGTTCCGCCAGCTCGAATATTTCTACTTCCACAACTGCCTCTACGAGCGCGTCTGGAAGGACAATCGCCGGCGGCTGGCCGAGGCGATCCCGACCTTCGACCTGATCCACAAATACGGACCGGACTACAAGGTGATCGTCGTCGGCGACGCCTCGATGAGCCCCTACGAGATCGCGCATCCGGGCGGCTCGGTCGAACATTGGAATCCGGAGGCCGGAAGTGTGTGGCTGGCGCGCCTGTTGCAGCAATGGCCGAATGCGATCTGGCTGAACCCTGAAGCCGAGAAGAACTGGCGCTACACGCATTCGATCCAGTTGATCAGCGATATCTTCGGCGGCCGCATGTTCCCGCTGACATTGGCCGGGTTGGAAGCAGCGACCAGGCAGTTGTCACGCAAGCACTAGTTCCCCGGCACCAGGGATTTTGACCGGTCGGCCCTGTTTGCGTTGGCAGGTGGCATGCCTTGGAGATTGGCCGAAACGCCCATCGCGATCGTCATGTATGGACGGCCCCTCTTGGGCAAGAGGCAAAATAGCGGCGACGGCTTAAGTCTGGAGCGGTCA
>NZ_JAVIIV010000031.1:0-50156 GCF_033977215.1 Mesorhizobium humile | reverse complement strand
ATCAAAAACTTAAAGCAGGTCGCGTGAATTCTTCTTCACGCGACCTGCTTTAGGCGGCAGGCGCCCTACAAAAACAACCGCAACTGCGTGTGGATGATCGACCGATAATCGTCGATCGTGCGCCGGCCTTCTTCCTCGTCCTGCGTCAGCGCCAGCCGCACGACGCCGCCTGCAAGCTGGAAGATCAGGAACACGACGCGTCCGAAAGCCTCGCGCTGCTCGGACTTCAGCATCGGCGCGACATGGTCGCAGAACATTTTCGCCTGATGCCGCGTCTCGGCGATGTCGAGATGCTGCAACGCCTTGTCGGCCTGGATGGCGTTCTGCAGGTCCTGGATCGCCGGGTCCGCCGCGACGCGGGAATAGTAATCGTCGAGCAGGCGGTCAGCCGCCGCGGTCACGTCCTCCAGCCGGCCTATCTCGGCGATGATCGCGCCGAATCTGGCACGGCTTTCCTCGGAAAACCGCTCGTAGAGCATCGCCAGGATCGCTGATTTGCTCGGGAAGTAGTGATAGACGGTGGCGATCGGCCCGCCGGCAAGCGCGCCGACCTCCTTCATCGTCACCGCGTCGATGCCCTTTTCGCCGATCAACCGCATGGTGGTGGCCAGGATCGCATCGATGCGCTCGCGGCTGCGCTCCTGCTTCGGCCTACGCCGCGGTTCCGTCGCCGTTCGCCTGATCTGCGTCATGCGCCAAATCTCTCACGAGAGTGCGAATTCGTGGTTGACAAGAAACATGATCAAGTATCAGTTTCGCTAAATGCTGACAACTTGTCAGTTTTTGGATCGAGCTGCAAGGGAGGGCACCTCGTGACTGCATCGCAAGCCGCGCAAGCGGAAAGTGGCGATTGGCTGGTCGGCAATCCGACCGGCCTGCAACTGGCCTCCGCGCTATGGATCGGCTCGGTCGGCCTGCTCATCCTCGGACTGCAGCCGGTGCTGCTCGGCGCGCTCTATACGGAGGGCCATGTCACCGGCGACGAGCTGGCGCTGGTCGCCACCGCCGAGATGATCGCGATCGCCATCGGCTCGGCGATCGTGGCGATGCTGCTCCCCGCCAGGAACATGCGCTGGAAGAGCACGATATTGCTTGTCCTTCTCGCGTTCGCCAATTTTTGGACCGCTTATGCCGGTAGCCCCGATGCACTGATCGGCGCGCGCACGCTGGCCGGCCTCGCGGAGGGCGGGCTTGTCGCCGTCGCGACCGAGCTGATCGCCCGCTCGCGCCGGGCCGAACGCATCGGCGGCTATTTCGTCACGCTGCAGACCTTGGCGCAATGCGCGCTGGCGCTGATCCTCGCGATCTATGCCGTGCCTGCCGCGGGTTCAGCCGGCGGCTTCATCGTGCTCGCCATCGTCTGCCTGCTGTCGCTGGTGGTGGCCTGGGCCGTGCCGAACGACTATGCCGACCTGCCAAAGGAAGAACAGTTCGCCAATGTGGCGACGGTGCCGGCGATCACCGCGCTTTTGTCGATCCTCTGCTATTTTATGTTCTTCGGTGCCGTCTGGGCTTTTCTTGAGCCCATCGGCGCGCAGTTCGGCATCGACGGCCGCACCGTCGGCCTGATGGTTTCGGCGAGCCTTGCCGCGCAAGTGATCGGCGCGATGACCGCGACAATCTTCGAGGCGCGCATCGACTACCGCTTTGCCATCACAATCATCGGCATCATCGCTGCGATCTGCTCGGTGCTGCTTGCGTCCGGTCCGGGTCTTTCGGTGTTCTGGGCGGCGGCACTGGTGATGGGCTTCATCCTGCTCTTCATCGTTCCCTACCAGATCCGCCTGGCAATCACCGCCGACGAAACGCGCACTGCCGTGCTTCTGGTGCCGGCTGCCCAGCTTTTCGGCCTTGCGCTCGGGCCGGTCGCCGCCTCGCTGCTGATCGATGGCGCGAACTTCCGGCCGGTGCCCGAATTCGCCGCCGCCACCGCTTTGGCCAGCGTACTTCTGCTCGGCGTCTTCGTGCTGGTCGCGCGACGGCGCGGCCGGGCCTGAGCGGGAGGACCGAGATGGCAAACGCCTGGAGCAACTGGTCGGGCTTCGTCACGGCTTCCCCGAAATTGATCGCGATGCCGGCCGACGCCGGCGAACTGGCCGAACTGGTGCGCTCGGCGCCCGGTCCTTTGCGCGTCGCCGGCGCGGGCCATTCCTTCACGCCGCTGGTGCAGTCCGAAGGCGCCATCGTCTCGCTGGAGAAGATCGACGGGCTGGTCTCGCATGAAGCGGCCGCCAATCGGGCGCGGGTGAGGGCGGGAACCAGGCTCGGCGCTCTGATGTACATCCTGCAGGACATCGGCCAGGGCCTGCCCAACATGGGTGACATCGACAAGCAGGCGATCGGCGGCGCGCTCGGGACGGCAACGCATGGTTCGGGTCCGACGCTCGGCGCCTATCACACGCAGCTCGAGATGGTGCAACTGGTGGACGGGCAAGGCAAGCTGCGCGAATACAGCCGGGCGAATGATCAGGATATGATCCACGCCACCGGTGTCGCCCTGGGCAGCTTCGGCGTGCTCACCGAAGTGACGATGAACAACATTGCGAGCTATCGGCTGCGCCGTCGCAAATGGGTGCTGCCGATCGGCGACATGCTGCGCGATTTCGAGACGATGATGGCCGCGCACCGGTCGGCCGAGTTCTACTACATCCCTTTCGCCGACCATGCGCAGTTCATCGCCAGCGATCTCAGCGACGCGCCGACGACGCCGCGTCCCACCGATGACGACGAGGAAGGGCTGGCGACGCTGCGCAAGCTGCGCACTGCCTTGCGCTGGCTGCCGTCGTTGCGTCGCGCGCTGATCAGGGGCGCGGTGAAGAAAGTGCCCTCCGAGGATTATGTTCAGGACTGGCTCAACGTCTACGCCAGCGACCGTCGCACCAAATTCAACGAGATGGAGTACCACCTGCCTTACGAGGAAGGTCCCAAAGCGTTGGCCGAGATCATCGCGCTGACGGAGAAGCACTTCCCGGAAGTCTATTTCCCGATGGAGGTGCGTTCGGTGGCGCCCGACGAATTCTGGCTTTCGCCTTTCTACAAGAGGCTGACCTGCTCGATCGCCATCCATCACGATGCGGCGAACGATCCGCTGCCCTTCATGCGCGCCGCCGAGCCGATCTTCCGCAAGTATGGCGGCAGGCCGCATTGGGGGAAAATGCACAGCCTGAAGGCGGCGGATTTCAAGAAGCTCTATCCGCGCTGGGATGACGCGATGGCGGTGCGGCGCGACATCGATCCGCAAAACCGTTTCGTCTCGCCCTACATGGCCGGCCTGTTCGGCATCCAACCATGAGCGCCTATTTTGCTGCTCTGTCCGACGCATTGAGGGCCGCCGAGATTTTCCGGCCCTGCCTGGTGCTCGACCGCGACCGGCTGGACGGCAACATCGCCCTGGCGAAGGAGAGGCTGGCGCCGGGGCTTGGCGTGCGGCTGGTCGACAAGTCGCTGCCCTGCGTGCCGCTGCTTTCGCACATCGCCAGGGTGCTTGGCACCAACCGCTTCATGACCTTCCACCCGCCGGTGTCGCAGGCCGTGCTCGACGCTTTTCCCGAGGGCGACCTGCTCTACGGCAAGCCGATGCCGGTCGGCGCCGCCAAGGCTGCGCTGACCAGGGGCGGCGCCGGCTGGTGGTCGCGCGTCTGCTGGCTGATCGACACGCCGGAGCGGCTGGCCGAATATGGCGCCTTGGCCGCCGCGCTCGACACCGAATTGCGCTTCGCCTTCGAGGTCGATGTCGGTCTGCATCGCGGCGGTTTTTCCAGTCCGGCCGAGATCAAGGCGCTGACGATACCGGAGCGCCTGCGCTGCGAAGGCATCATGGCCTATGAGGCGCATGCGCCGGAGATCCCCGGTTTGTTCGGCGGCGCGGCCAAGGCCCTGAAGCGGGCCTCGGCCAAGGCTGCCGGCTTTATCGATGTGCTGGAGCCGCAGGCGCGCCGCATCCTCAACATTGGCGGCTCGAAGACGGCGCTGCTGCATGGCGCGGGTGTGGCGAACGAAGTGTCGATGGGCTCCGCTTTCGTGTTGCCCAGCGATTTCGACACGCCCGGCCTCGACCGTTTCCAGCCGGCGGCCTTCATCGCCGCCCCGATCCTCAAGGCGGTCGATGCGATGCTGCCTGGCCCGGCGGCGGTTTCCAAGGCGTTGCAGTCGCTCGGCCTCTTCCCGCGCAAGGGCTGCTATCTCTATGGCGGCAAGTGGATGGCCGAGCCGGTGTTTCCCGATGGCATGAAGCCGAACAGCTTGATCGGCCTGTCCTCCAACCAGCAGTTCATGGGGCTGCCCGCGGGAGCGAACGTGAAGCCTGGCGACTATGCCTTCCTGCGGCCGACGCAGAGCGAGGCTGTGCTGCAGCATTTCGGTGCGATTGCGGTGTTTTCCAACGGCCGCATCGTGGAGTTCTGGCCGGCGCTGCCGATGGGGTGAGGCTGCCGCATCGGCGCTCGCCATTGGCGCCTGCATCCGCGATGTCGTCATTCCAGGGTCTCGCGCGCCTCGCTTCGCTCCTTGCTCCGCCCTGGAATGACGAAGGCGTGATGATCGGTTTATTGACTTAGTCAACTAAATGATCGATCCTGCCTGGGACAGGAGAAACCGCCATGACCATCCACGATCACCCCGGCAAGGAACGCATTGACACGGTCCGGTCCTTCAACCGCTTCTATACCCGCCAGATCGGCCTGCTCGACGAAGGCCTGTTGAAGAGCCCGTTTTCGCTGACCGAGGCGCGGGTGCTTTATGAGCTTGCCAATCGCGATGGGCTCGTCGCCAGCGACCTGGTGCGCGATCTCGGCCTCGACCCCGGCTATGTCAGCCGTCTGCTGAAAAAGTTCGAGGAGCGCGGCCTGGTCGAGCGCGAGGCCAGCGAGGCCGACGCGCGCCGCGCCTCGATCGCGTTGACGACGGCTGGAAGGGAAGCCTTCGCGCCGCTCAACCAGGATTCGCACGATCAGGTGCGCGCGCTGCTCGATCGTCTGGCGCCTGTCGACCAGGAGCGGCTGGTCAAGGCCATGCGCACCGTGCAGGACCTGCTCGGCGACAAGCCCGAGCCGAAAGTGCCTTATATCCTTCGCCCGCTGCAGGTCGGCGACATCGGCTGGATCACGCGCCGCCAGGGCATGCTCTACACGCAGGACTATGGCTGGGACGGAACCTACGAGGCGCTGGTCGCCGAGATCCTTGGCGAATTCGTCAAGAAGTTCGATCCGGACTGGGAGCGCGCCTGGATCGCCGAGCGCGAGGGCGAGGTGGTCGGCTCGGTCTTCGTCGTGCGCAAGTCGGCCGACGTGGCTAAGCTTAGGCTGCTCTATGTCGAGCATTCGGCGCGCGGCCTCGGCATCGGCGCAAGGCTGGTCGACGAATGCATCGCCTTCGCCCGCGCCAAGGGCTACAAGAGGCTGACGCTCTGGACCAACGACATACTGGGCTCGGCCCGCCGCATCTACCAGGCCGCCGGATTCAAGCTGGTCGAGGAGGAAAAGCACCACTCCTTCGGCAAGGACCTGGTTGGCCAGACGTGGGATCTGCAGCTCTAGGCTCCCCCTTCTCCCCTTGTGGGAGAAGGTGTCGCCGAAGGCGACGGATGAGGGGTGCTCCAGCGAAGCGGGACGCTGGCTTTCCCTGGAACACCCCTCATCCGTCTTGCCGCTTCGCGGCAATCCACCTTCTCCCACAAGGGGAGAAGGGAAGGCGCGCCTCACCCCTTCACCGGCAGCCAGATCTCCAGCCCGCCATTGCCGGAATGCGCATCGAACTCTGGCCCGTAGCGTTCGAATTCCGGCGCGTCGGCGACCTCATGGCCGGAGGCCGGCAGCCAGCTGTTCCAGATCGTGTTGATGGTGCGGCGGATGGTCGAGATGTGCTCGCGATGCGCGAACACCGCGTATCTCTGCGCCGGTATGCGCGCCCGATAAAAATCCTTGGGCAGGTCGGAGAAATCCTTCACCTCGACGCCGACGACATAGTCGAAATTGCCGGCGTCGTCGCCATTGAGGCAGACGCCGTAGAACACGCCGGGCACCTCGCCTGGAATGTTGCCGATATAGGGGGCGAAGCGCTGCCATTGCATTGGGATGCCGGCGCTGGTCTCGCAGCTGTAGCGTTCGCCGAGCCCGGCGATCAGGAAGGGGCGGCTGGTCTCGAAGCGCGGCGGCTCGAGTGTTGTGAGAAGCGAACTGTCCATCAGAATGGGCTCCACGAGGTCGAGGTTTTGGGTCGAGCCTTGCGCGCGTACCAGTTCCGGCGTGGTGCCGAACGCATCTCGAAAGGCCCGCGTGAACGCCTCATGCGAGCCGTAACCGGCATCGAGCGCGACGCAGAGAATGTCGGGCGCGCCGCCGGCCAGCTTGCGCGCCGCTTCGCTCAAGCGGCGCGCCCGCATGTAGCCCATGACCGACCGTCCCGTGGCGGCGCCGAAGGCGCGCGTCACATGGAAGCGCGACACGCCGCTGCTTGCCGCTATTTCGTCGAGGCTGATGGCGTCGGGAAGGTGGCTTTCGACAAACCACAGCGCTTTCTCGGTCGGGTTCATGGCTCCTCGCATTTGGCGGGACGACACTAGCCGCCCCGCCGGCGGACAGTTTGATCGAAATTGCGCTTCGAGCAACAATGCGCATATGCGACCTGCGCCGCGTCGGATGCGGAAACCGACGCGGCGCTACCGAGCAGTCCGGGAAGGGGCGTCCCGATAACGAACGGCCCGGAGGAGGGGTCGACAGATGTGCCGCGGCAAATCATCACCAGCTCGCTCGACGCCTTCTTCGTCGTCACCATACTGATGCGCAACCGGCTGTGACTGGCGAGGATCAAACGGTCCAGAAGTAGCGCACGATGTGGAAGAAGATCGGCGCGGCGAAGACCAGGCTGTCGGTGCGGTCGAGCATGCCGCCATGGCCCTCGATCAGATGGCCCCAGTCCTTGACGCCCTGGTCGCGCTTGATCGCCGATGCGACCAGCCCGCCGAGGAATCCCATCGTGCAGGCGACGAAGGCGACGGCCGAGGCCTGCAGCGGCGAGAATGGCGTGATGAAGGAGAGCAGCGCCCCGAGCAGGCTCGACGCAACCAGCCCGCCGACCAACCCTTCCCAGGTTTTCGATGGCGATACGGTGGGCGAGAAGCGGTGCTTTCCGAACAGCTTGCCGAAGATGTACTGCAGCACGTCGCTGCCTTGCACGACGATGATCAGGAAAGCGATGAGCAGAAGGTTGCGGTTTTCGAAACCCGGCACGTTGAGCGTCAGCAAAGCAGGGACGTGGCTGACGCAATAGACCGAAATCATGATCGCCCATTGCTGCGCGGCGATGCGCTCCAGGAAGCGCTCGGTGTCGCCGTGCAGCGCCGTGATCGCGGGCATCAGCAGGAAGCAGTAGACCGGGATGAAGATGATGAAGAGGCCATACCAGGCTGTCCACACCAGCCAGTACTGGAAGGGGATGACGATGCCGAACATGCCGAGCAGCACCCAATGGTCGCTGCGCCGGCTGTGCGTCAGCGTCACGAATTCGCGCAGCGCCGCGAACGAGATCAGCGCGAACAGGATGGTCATGCCGTAGCGGCCGAAGAAGAAGGCGACCGTCATCAGCGCCACCATCACCCACCAGGCGTTGATGCGCTGGGTGAGGTTGACCAGCGTCGCGCTCAGCGGTTTGGGCGCGCGCGCCGAAAGGATGGCGGCGGTGATGCTGGCGGTGCTCAGCACCACGAAAAGGCCGATGATCAAGATACTGATTTCGTGGCGCATCAATCGTCTCGGTCGGGGCGCGGATCGAGCGCCAGAAGCTCGTCGCGGGCGCGCTGCAGAAAGGCGCGGCGTTCCTCGCCCGGCGCCACCGCAACGGGGGCGCCGAAGACGACGCGGCAGAGCAGCGGCACCGGCAGGAACTGGCCCTTGGGCAGCACGCGCGACATGTTCTCGATCCAGCAGGGGATCAGCTCGACGTCCGGCCGCGCCATCGACAGATTGTAGAGGCCGGAACGAAACGGCAGCAGCTCGTCGCTGCTGTTGCGGGTACCTTCCGGGAAGATGATCAGCGAATGGCCCTGGTCGAGCACGGAGAGCATGATCGAGATCGGATGCTCCGCCTCGCTTGTCCATTGCCGGCTGATCAGCACGGAAGACAGCATGTCCTGGGCGATGAAGCGTCGCAGCCGCGACTTGCCCCAATATTCGGCCGCGGCGATCGCGTGCGTCTTGGCACGCTCCGTCTCGCTGAGGCAGGCCGACAGAAGAATGAAGTCGCCATGGCTGGTGTGGTTGGCGAAATAGATGCGCTGCCGGTCCGACGGCTGGCTGCCGTTCCAGATCGGCCGCACGCCGGTGACCGCCCAGGCCATCGCAGACAGGCCGACGGAGGTGACCGTCTGCAGCAGCGTATAGGTGCGCAGCGCCAGCTTGCTCATCTTGGCATCCAGAAACCGGCCCAAAGGAACGCGACGACGAAGACCGCGAAGGCGATCCGCTGCCTGGCCAGCAGGCGGCGAGTACCGGCGATACGCTCGTTGAGCCGCCGCGGCGTGGCCGGGGAGGGCTTCAGCCGCATGCGCGCCAGCACGTCGTCGACCGCGACGCCTCCGGAAGCCTCGTCATCATGGCTCGCCATCAGCCGGAACAACAGCGCATCGAAGAGGAGAAGCGCCGAGAGCCCGAGCACCGCCACGGCGCTCGCCGCCGCGACCAGCAGCGCCAGCACCGCGAGGGGCGCGTGGAAGGCGCCGCGCGCCGAAGCGACGAGCGGCGCGATGCTCTCGCCGGCGATCACGATTGCCACCGGCCATGCCGCCTGCTTGACCAGCATTGCGGCGAGGCCGGCAGTCTTGCGTTGATAGGCGTCGCCGCTCATGCCGGCTCGTCCAGTCCGACCTGAAGATGCACCGGTCGGCCGGAAGCGGCGAGCTGCTTGCGGGCCTGCGCCGGCGTGTGCGAGCGGCCGGTGGCGACCAGCCATCTGGCGACGACGCTGGCGCTGCGCTGGAAGCCGAGCGCGCAGCAGACCAGAACCGTGCCCTGCCTGCGCGCCGGCTCGATCGCCGCCACGGCCTCGTCGAGCGTGCTCTCCGCAGGCGAAACAAGATCGAGCATGGGAAAGCTCGTCCAGCGCCCTGTCGCATCGTGTGGCCGCTCCAGTTCGGCGGCAAGGTCGATCACCATGCCGAAGCCATCGGCTTCGGCAGCATCGGGAAAACGTCCGAGGAAGACGCCGTCGGTGACGGCAACGACAGGCGGCAGCTTGCGTGTCCAGGCCCAGGCATTGGCCCTTGCGCCCAGCCGGTATGGCCAAAGCAGGACGCGGCTTGCCAGCGACACGCGCCCGTCCGCCGTCTTCTGGAACACTTTTGGTCCGGCACCGGCATAGCCGAAAGCGACGATGACTAGTGCCAGCGAAGGCCACAAAAGCACGAGCGCGATGGCCGAGAAGAAAGCGCCAATGGCCGCGCCGGCAAGCGCCAGAGCGGCGCCCAGCGCGTAGTAGAGTGAAAGGCGCCGAGGCTTGCCATCGATCGTCAGGCGGAAGCCGGCGAAAGGCAGCTCGCCCTCGGCTGCAAACAGCCACAGCGCAAAGAAGCCGAGCAGCGCGCCGGTCGGGATGTCGATGAAATGGTGCTGCCAGGTCGTCAGCACCGAGGCGCCGATCAGAAAACACCAAAAGTGCCAGAGAACGAGCAGGGGGCCGGAAAGGCGCTGGCGCCAATGGTCCCAGATGATCACCAGCAGCGCGATATGCAGGGAAGGGGCCTGGTTGAACGGCTTGTCGAAACCGCCGAGCACGGCGAACAGGAAGCCGGGCAGGCCGGTCGTTGCCGGGCGCACGAAGGTCGCGGTCAGCGGAAACAGGATGAAGCACGAGACGGCGACGACCTGCGCGGTAAGGTAGCGGCCGGCCAGCCGGTCGACGCCCCGCCGGCTATCGTTGAGCAGAAGCGACAGGCCGTAGAACAGGTTGATCGACCAGTAGGGCACGATCGTCCAGGCCATGAACGGAACATGGTGCTCCCAGGAGAAGACGATGCTGCCGACTTGATTGCGGGTCGAGGCCAGCCAGTTGGCGAAGCCGTAGGTCGAATAGAAGAACGGCGCCAGAAAGGCGAGCCAAAGCGCGGCCCGGAGGACGACGCGGCCATAGGGTTCGGCGGCTGCGTTGGCTGGAGGCGACGGAGGCTCGGCACTGGTGGGCATGCGTGGACGGTTCCTAAACCCGCCTTGCCAGCGAGACGGTGAAGATGCCCCACTGATCGATGCGCTGGTCGAGCTTCTCGAAGCCCGCGGCTTCGACCAGTTGGTCCATCTCGCCTTGTGTGCGCCGCCGCATCACCCAGGCTTGGCCGCCGCGATGCGAGGTCAGGCTGCGCGCGATCATTTCGAGCTGCGGGTGCCATGGCTGGTTGGTGTAGATCAGCAGGCTGCCCGGCTGCATCGAACGGGCGAGGCCACCGAGCGAGCGGGCAATTGGCGCATTGTCGGAGAAGAGCTCATAGAGGCCGGAGACGATGGCGAGGTCCGGCGCCGGATCGAGCGCCGCCAGCCCGTCGCCGTCGAAGGCGTCGGCGCGCCGGAACGAGACGCTGGCCGGCAATTGCCGCTCGGCGATCAGCTTGCGGCCCAACTCGACATTGAGATCCGAATAGTCCTGCAGGCGCACGCTGGCCGGCTGTTCGGCGCTTTTGCCGATCGCATCGAGCACGTAGCGGCCGT
This sequence comes from Mesorhizobium humile, assembly GCF_033977215.1. Taxonomy (NCBI): domain Bacteria; kingdom Pseudomonadati; phylum Pseudomonadota; class Alphaproteobacteria; order Hyphomicrobiales; family Phyllobacteriaceae; genus Mesorhizobium; species Mesorhizobium humile. The sequence continues at coordinate 39,468 of NZ_JAVIIV010000031.1, read as the reverse complement.
GGCCGGCGGCGATGTCGAGGATGTGGCCTGGCCGCCCGGCCGCTTTCAGCGTCGCCAGCGCCTGGCCGATCAGCTCCTCGATGTTGAGCTTGCGCTGGCGGATGCCGCGCCAGCCGATGGCGTCGAGAAAAGTCCTGTCGACCATGCGGCCGATCGGCCCGAGGCCGCGGGCGTCGTTCTCATAGACATAGTCCAGCGTCGAGCCGGAATCGAAACCGGTGCCGACGCCGACCTTCATGCCCCGCGAGAACCAACTGCCGATGCGGATGAAAGCGCGGCTTAATGCCCAATAGAGGCCCTTGGGCGAGAGGAGATCGAGCGGAGAGGCGAGCCTGTCGGCCTCGTCGCGTGTGTAACCGGCAATGTCCGCCTGTTTCAGGTCGACAGCTTCGGCCGGCGACGCGAATTGTCCTTCGATGAACGGCCGGATCAGATCGAGCGCCTTGGCGCGGTCGCGCTCGCCCAGCGTGTCGTGGAAGAAGCCCGCCAGGACATGCCGCTCCTTCACGCGGCTGCCGAGATTGACGAAGAACTCGTGCTGGGGGCCGTGCCGCACCACCCAGTCGCTGCCGGACAGAAGAAGCTGCGTCGGCACGGTGATGGCGCGCGCGTCGGCAACGATGCGCGCCGCATGCTGGTAGAGCTCGACCAGGATGTTCGACGCGATCGGCCTGGTGATCAGCGGATCGGTTTCGAACGAGGCGATGCGCACCGGGTCATGGGTGAGCAGGCTCGCCTTGACATAGGAATTGACGAAGAAGCGTCCCTTGATCTTCTGCCACAGCGCGATGCCTTCCTTGGCGAAGGGGACATAGAGCTTGACCGAGAAAGCGGGCGAGGCGAGCACCATGGCGCGCAGTTTCGGCGCATAGTCGTGCACCCACGCAGCGGCGAGCACAGCGCCGAAGGATTGCGCGATGAGCGCGATATCCTGTGCGCCGAAACGGTCCTTGGCGGCGATCTCGCGCATGAAACAGTCGATATCGCGCTCAAGTGCCGCGAAAGACGGAGCATAGCCGCGCTCCCCGGCGGAGCGGCCGTTGCCGCGCGCATCCCAGGCATAGAAGGCGTAATCCGGCATGCGCAATTCGTCGGCCAGATGCGCCATGCGGCCGCCATGCTCGTGGCCGCGATGGAAAAGCACGACCGCGCCTTTGGCCTTGGCCGATAACGCCGGCCAGAAACGGTAGAAGATCTCGGTGCCGTCATGGCTGTGGAAGCTGCGTTCCTGCGCCTGCCGCGCAGGGCTTTCCGCCGGCGCGGCTGCGATCTGTTCGTGAAGCATGCTTTTCCCCTCGGACGGCATCGCGAGCCTCGATGCCTAGCCGGTCTTGCCAGTAAGACCGGCGCGTATCCGGTTTATGGCGGTCAGCAGCGAAAGCGTAGCCATCACCGGAAACACAAGAGGCGCGATCACCGCGGGCCAGAGGCCGGCGGCAGTGAGCACAGCGACCACGCCGAGCCCCAGCGCCCTGTCGCTCTTGCCGAACGGCCCGGCATAGTTGCGTCCGATGCCTGCGGCGATGCCGAGCACGCCGGCGAATTCGGCGAGCATCGCTGCGATGGCGAAGGCGACGACGCCCCAGGCGCCAAATTGCGCGAAGGCGGCAAAGGGCAGGATGAGCACCAAATCGGAAACGACATCGCAGATTTCATTGAGATACATGCCAAGCGTCGAGGCCTGGCCGTGCTCACGCGCCAGCATGCCATCCATGGCGTTGAGCGCCATGCGCACGAACAGCACCAGGGGAATGAGCAGCAGAAGCAGGCGCGAACCCGGCGCCGTGGCGATCGCCACGCCGGCCGCTATCGAGAGGGCGGCCGCCGCGATGGTGATGAAATTGGCCGTCACGCCCATTGCCGCCAGCCGGCCGACAAGCGGCCGCAGCCTGTCCTGGAAGGCCGGCTTCAGTGCATAAAGCGTCGGCATTGCGTGATCCCCCGATCCACGCCAACCTTTATCATGAGCGAGCCGAAAGGCGCTAGCGTACGGCAGAAAACACAGTGAATTTTCAGACGGTTGACGCCTTGCCGTGAATGCATCGCCTCAGGCCGGTGGCAGCGGATTGCCGAATTCACTCGACGCTAACCATGATCGCGGTTGCCGCAAGCTCACCGCATCTGCTTGCGCAGCCAATACTGCAGCTTGATCAGGTGCCGCTTCGGCGTGCGCTCGAAGCGGCGGACGTCGATCAGCGTCACGCCGCCACCGTCCGACAGCGTGTGCAGGCCGGTGTCGAAGCCATCGAGCCACCCCTCGGGCGACAGCCGCTTGACGATGTCGGCCGAAAATTCCTCCGGCGTCAGGCGCTCGATCCGCAACAGGTTGATGGCTGCGCCGTAGCCGTTTGTGCAGTCCTGGGTCGGGAAATGCAGTTGGCCATCATGCTCGAAGGGCGAGCCGCCGGGCCGCGACGATGCGTATCCCGTGCGCACCGGATTTCGCGGATGCTTGCTCCAGGGGCCGGTCAGGCTCTCCGCGAAAGAGGCGTGCAACTCGCGCGTGTCCCGTTTGTCGGGGCCGTTGAGCGCGTAGAGCATCCACCAGCGCTGCTGGTGGCGAAAGATGGCCGCGTCGACCACCGGCTCGTCCAGCAGCACGGCGACCGGCTGCCACGCCTTTGGAAAATCGGTCGCCTTGTAAAGCGTGAGCCGCCCGCTCTTGAAGGCCTCCGGCAGCATGAAGATATCCTCCCCCTGCCGGATCAGGAACGGATAGGAGAGGTGGAACGGCTCCTTCAAGGCCACGCCGCGCTCCTTGAGCGTCCAGTCCCGGTCGTAGCTGTAGTAGTGGATCTCGCCGCGTCTCACCCTGTGATCATAGGCCTCGACCAGCACCACGAAACGGTCGCCATGGAAGAGGCCGAACGGATCGGCGATGAAGCGGTAGGATCCTTGAGACGGCAGCCAGACGATCCGGCTCCTGTCCAGGCCTTGCGGGGCAAGTGCGTTGTCGATCCGATCCGGGACGATACCCGCCTGCCAGATATCGAACATCATTTGGTCCCCGCTGCGCCGGCGCATCTATGCAGCAAACCATGCAGCCCCGCAAACCGCGTTTGCGGCACTGTGGGCGGGAAGGCTTGTTCCGCAAGGCGCGGCCAAGCTGATTTTTTTACATTGCCCTGGGAAGTGAATTCGCGATACCGCTGGCCGGCGGCTCTGTTCGCTTATCCATTTGTTGGGCTGGAGCGGGCGCCTCTTCGCCCGGCCGTCTCCGAAGAAAAGTGTCGATCAGCAGGCAAGCGATTCCGACAATCGCCATTTAAATATCATGAATTCAAATAACAAAAAAATCGACAGCGTTATTTTTACTGAAAGCTCACCTGATATCGGCGGACAGGAACGCCAGTTGCTGATCCAAATGCGATCACTTCTAGCGTCTGGGATTGACGTGGTGCTTGCCTGCCGCCCGAATTCTCGGGTTGGGGCTTTAGCGGCGACAATGAACATTCGGACAGAGACGCTTCCATTTAGAAACGGTGCAGATCCGCGCACGATAATTGGCTTATGTCGGCTGATCGCTGCAATGCGGCCCACCGCATGCGTCTGTCACAGCGGTCATGATACAGACAATCTTGCAATTGCTGCACGATTTTTCGGTCGAAATCGTCCGCGCCTGATTAGGTCTAAAGCATACCTAGCTGGAAAAATATCAGCAAATAGTTATAACTATTTCGTAGACGTTACATTCACTCCAAGCAAGTATTTGCGGTCAAGAATTCTGTCCAATAGCCGAGTCGACCCTAAGCGGATCGAAGTGGTTTATCCAGGCGTGGATTTCGAAAAACTTGACGCGGAACGTTACCTTGATCTTCCTTCTGATCTTTCTCACTGGATCGAAAGGAAGCGCGGCGCGCTGATCGTGCAGGTAGGCATGCTCCGCAAGGAAAAAGGCCACCTTATGATGCTTGACGCAATAGCGAAATTGCGTTCGCGGTGGCCCCCGGTTCATTATGCAATTGTTGGATCGGGGCCTGAGCAAGAATCGATCAAGCAGCGGGCAATCGAGCTTGGCCTTTATGATCAAATCTGGATGGGTGAATTGCCATCCGTTGCGGCGATCCTGGAAAAGGCGGATCTCGTCGTTATGCCTTCATTCGTCGAAGCTTTGGGTATGGCTCAAGTTGAGGCGGCGGGACTCGGCATTCCGATCGTGGCAAGCAATATTGGCGGTATTCCGGAGACAATCTCCCATCTGGAAACAGGCCTGCTGGCCGAGCCAAATGCGAATGATTTTGCACAATGGCTGGATTACGCGCTGTGTCACCCGGACGAAATGCGCGCGATGGCGCATCGGGCTCGAGCGGATGTTCGGTCCCGGTTTAGCATCGAAAACAACGCCAGCGCGCTCAAATCTTTGATCACACGGCAGGTTCGCTGACGGCTTGTAGTGCTAACGCAGTCGTCCCGTATCGCCTCATTTAAATCCGCAACCCGGCGGGTTGGCGGCGAGCCCTGGAGCGGATCTCCGAATTCACCGGCCGCTAACCATGAATGCATCGGATGCCGGATATGTCGATTTGCCGGCTTCTGGGGCAAAGCTTTCGCTTGAATAGTAAGCACGCTTATCATATCTATCGCACATGGTTTCAGATGGTATCGACAGACTGGGATTTTTGATCCACGACGTGCAGCGCCTGATGCGCAAGCGTTTCGAAGCGCGCGCCAGCGGATTGGGGCTTTCCTCGGCGCAATGGCGGCTGATGGTGCGCGTTGCCAAGGAGGAAGGCATCAACCAGGCGCGGCTGGCCGAACTCCTCGAAATCGAGCCGATCAGCGTCTCGCGGCTGGTCGACCGCATGGAGGAAGGCGGCTGGATCGAGCGCCGCCAGGACGCGACCGACCGCCGTGTGCGCATGATCTTTCCGACCGAGAAGGCGAGTGCCGCGTACGCCGATGTCAAAAGCCTTGCCGGCGAGGTCTATGAGGAGTCCTTGACCGGTGTTTCGCCGGAAGATCGGCGCATCCTGATCCGGGTTCTGGACACGATCGTGCAGAACCTGACGGACGGCGAGGCATCGTCCCTGGAACAGATGAAAAGCAGGGAAGGGGCGGCAGCATGAGCGCGGCAGCCAAGAGAGAAGACGACGTCGTAACCAAGCTGGAAGCCCCGACGCAGCCGACGGCCGCTCCGGTCGCGGTGGCTCCCGGGCGGCAGCCCGCTCCGGCCGCGCCCAAGAAGAAGCGGCGCATCGGCCGCTTCCTGTTGATGGTTGCGCTGCCGCTCGTCCTGCTTGCGGGCGGCACGTATGTCTGGGTGACCGGCGGCCGCTATCAGGAAACCGAGAACGCCAATCTGCAGCAGGCCAGGATTTCGGTCGCTTCCGACACGGCGGGCCGTATCGTCCAGGTCGGCATCGCCGACAACCAGTTGGTCAAGCAGGGCGACCTTCTCTTCGTCATCGATCCCGAGCCTTACCGGATCGCGCTCGCCCAGGCCGATGCGGCGGTCGCCGCGGCGCGTCTCAATGTCCAGCAGTTGCGCGCCGCCTACAGCCAGGCGATGGCGCAGGAAAAATCCGCCTCCAGCGAGGTCGACTATGCGCAGTCGCAATATGGCCGCGCCGCCGATCTCGCGCAGAAAGGCATCAATGCCAAGTCCTCGCTCGACCAGGCCCGCAACGACCTCGACAAGGCCCAGCAGCAACTGGCCGTCGCGGAGCAAGGCATCGTCAGCGCCAAGGCGGCACTGGGCGGCAATCCCGACATCGAGACCGACAAGCATCCGACCGTGATGGCGGCTTTGGCCGCGCGCGACAAGGCCGCCTACGACCTGGCGCAGACCACCGTGAAGGCGCCGGCCGACGGCGTCATCTACCAGGCCGCGTCCTTCAAGGTCGGCCAGTATGTCTCCGCCGGCACGCCGCTGTTCGCATTGGTCGAGACCGGAGACACCTGGATCAACGCCAATTTCAAGGAGACCCAGCTCACCAACATGAAGCAGGGCCAGAAGGCCGAAATCGTCGTCGATACCTATCCGGGCCGTACCTTCGAGGCGACCGTCAAGGCGATCGGCGCCGGCACGGGCGCGGAGTTCTCGCTGCTGCCCGCGCAAAACGCCACCGGCAACTGGGTCAAGGTCACGCAGCGCATTCCCGTGCGCCTGGAACTGACCGATCCCGACGCCAAGATGGCGCTGCGCACCGGCATGAGCGCGACCGTCACCGTCGACACCGGCGTGGCGCGCGGCCTGCCGTCGATCTTCGGTCACGCCACGGCGGGGGAGCACACGCAGTAACGACAGCGAAGCCCGCCGCGATCCGACGGGCATTGGGGATTGGTCTGACGGGAGGAGTGACAAGGCTCAGCAAGGCAGCCGCATGGCGGCTCGTTCGAATGCTGAGGCCTCGTCGCGGACCCGTCGGTCCTCAGGTTTCCGGGCGGCAGGCATCCGCTCCAACAGAGACTTTCGGTCGATGTAACCCCCACATCGATAGTCGCGTCCCACCGCGATGAAGGTCTCTCAACGGAAGGCTTTGCCGCCCGGAAGCCTAGAGCCGGATGATTTCAGGTCTATTCGACCTGAAATCTGAATCCGACTCTAAATCAAAGAGATAGAGCATGATGTCGTCCGAAATCCGCTCCACACTTTTCGGCATCATGCTCTAGTCTACACGTTTTTGTACCCTGCTGGAAGTTCAGCACCATGAGCACGCCAGAAACCTTCAAGGAAGTGCCGCATCGCGGACTGATCACGGTCGCGCTGATGCTGGCGACGATCATGCAGGCGCTCGACACCACGATCGCCAATGTCGCGCTGCCGACCATGACCGGCGACCTTGGCGCGTCGCCCGACAACATCAACTGGGTGCTGACCTCCTATATCGTGGCCGCCGCGATCATGACGCCGGTCACCGGCTGGCTCGCCGATAGGCTTGGCCGCAAGGAGTTGTTCCTCTTCTCCGTCGTCGGCTTCACCATCTTCTCCATGCTGTGCGGCCTCGCCTGGAGCCTCGAGACGATGGTGCTGTTCCGCCTGCTGCAGGGCGTGTTCGGCGCGGCCATCGTGCCGCTGTCGCAGACCTTCCTGCTCGACATCAACCCGAAGGAGCGCCACGGCCAGGCGATGGCGATCTGGGGCGCCGGCATCATGCTCGGGCCGATCCTGGGGCCGACGCTCGGCGGCTGGCTGACGGAGAACTTCAACTGGCGCTGGGTGTTCTTCATCAACCTGCCGGTCGGCATCCTCGCCTTCCTCGGTATGGCCGCCTATCTGCCCGTCGTCGCCAAGCGCATGCGCGGCTTCGACTTCTTCGGCTTCGCCATGCTGTCGCTCGGCGTCGGCGCGCTGCAGCTTCTGCTCGATCGCGGCGGCGAGGTCGATTGGTTCAACTCGGCCGAGATCTGGATCGAGCTTGCTTTGTCGCTCACCGGCTTCTGGGTGTTCGTCATCCACACGGTGACATCGGAGCATCCCTTCATCGATCCAAAGATCTTCCTCGACCGCAATTTCGTGACCGGGCTGGGCTTCATCTTCGTCATGGGCGTGCTGATCCTGGCCTCGATGTCGCTGTTGCCGCCGATGCTGGCCAATATCTTCGGCTATCCGACCGTGACCATCGGCGTGGTGCTCGGTCCGCGCGGCATCGGCACGATGATTTCGATGCTGGTCGTCGGCCGCATCATGCACAGGATCGACGCGAGGATCCTCGTCGCCATCGGCTTCCTGCTCACCGCGCAGTCGCTTTACACGATGGCGAGCTTTACGCCGCAAATGGACAATTGGCTGATCATCTCTTCGGGCGTCGTCCAGGGCCTCGGCATGGGCATGGTGTTCGTGCCGCTGTCGGCGGTCGCTTTCGCCACGCTCGACGCGCGCTACCGCACCGACGCCACCTCGCTGTTCAGCCTGGTGCGCAATCTGGGCTCGTCCATCGGCGTGTCGGTGGTCGCGGCGTTGATGGTGCGCAACACCCAGATCAACCACACCGAGCTTTCGGCCTTCATCAACCCCTACAACCCGAACCTGTGGGCCGCCTCTCCAGCGGCCGCCGCCGCCGATCCCGCAGCACTTTCGCAGGTCGACCGCGCCGTGAACGCCCAGGCGATGATGATCTCCTACATCAACGATTTCAAAATCCTGATGGTGATGACGCTGATCGCGGTTCCGTTCGTCATCCTGCTGCGCAAGCCAAAAGCGGCGCCGGCGGGCGGAGCGCCGGCCGCCCATATGGATTGATGGCGCGGCGGCGCCGGTCGCGGGCGCGGCTGCATGCTTGCGCTCAGACCGCGATTTGAAGCACCCCGTGACGGCTTACCTCGGCCACGATTTCCGCGATCAGGGTCTCCAGCGCCTGATTGCGAGGCCCGCGTGCGCGCCTGATGACATAGGCCAGGCCTGGAGGCTTGGGAAAATCCCTGTCGACGATCTCCATCTCGGGTCGCAAGTGTCGCTCGCTCAACAGCGCCACGCCGAGGCCTGAGGTCACGCCGGCAACGATCCCGGCGGCACTCGAGCATTCGAACACGATCTCGAACAGCATGCCGTCGTCCTGCCCGAGCTCGAGACCCCAGCGCCGGTAGAAGCAGTTCTCGTCGAAGGACAGAAAAGGCACCGGCTTGTCCTTCGACACGATGAGGTCGCGAGATTTTACCCAATGCAGCGTTTCGCGAAACAGCACGACGTCGGTGGGACGCACCTCATGCTGAAACACCTGGATGATGGCGGCATCGAGCGCGCCCTGGCCCAGCAGCGCCTGCTGTGCGAGGCTCATGCGCACCTGCGTGCGCACGCTCACCTCGGGATAGAGCCGGCGAAACCGGCCAAGGATACGCGCCAGGTCGGTGCAGGTCGTGTCCTCGGTCATCCCCAAGGCGATCTTGCCCTGCAGCGTGCTTTTGGACAGGCTGAGGATCGCTTCGTCATGGATGCCCAGGATGCGCCGCGCATAGCTCAGGAGATCCCGCCCGGCCGCGGTGAACAGCGGCGCGTTTGCCTTGCGGCTGAGTATCTCGCAGTCGAGACTTGCTTCAAGCCTTCTGATCTTGTGGCTGACGGCCGACTGCGACAGGCCCAGAATCTCGGCCGCGCGCGTGACGCCGCCATGGTTCTCGATCTCCACCAATGCCCGCATGGCATCGACATCCAGGCGGCGGCTCATCACTCCAGCCATGACAAATCTCGTTCAGAATGAAAAAACAACACGCCAACTTCTGACGCAGAACCGAATTTCAGGCAATCATGTATGCCAGGTCTCATGGCAATTTCATGAGCCTATCGAAATTTGTCATGTGCAAGTGCGCGTTTGCGTCGCCATAAGTCTGCGCAGACGGCTTTGATCCGCTTTTGGATCGAGGTGCCGGGGACAGAAAGCTTGATGATGCTGGCGCAAAACAAAGCCTATCCATTGCTGTGGCCGATCATGGCGGCCGCACTGGTCCTGAGCTGGAGCTCCGGCTTTGTCGGCATCCGCTTCACCAGCGAGAATGCCCATGTCATGCTGGTGCTGTTCTGGCGGACCTTGGTGTCCGGATTGATCCTTCTGCCATTCGCCCTCCTGATCGGGCCGCGTATCGGCGCGCGTGCGGTGAGTCAGCAGATGGTGTTCGGCGCGGCGACGATGTTTCTCTATCTGGGCGGGTTCGCCCTGGCCATCGGCCAACGTGTGCCGACCGGCCTTGTCGCGCTGATCTCCGATCTTGTCCCTCTCGCCATCGCGGCCCTGTCGCAACCGGTGCTGGGTCAGCGTCTCAGCGGCAGGCAATGGGTCGGAACGGCTCTCGGAGCGGCCGGCGTGCTCATCGTCTCGCTCGACAGCCTGACCCTCGGCACGGCCCCGCTCTGGGCCTATCTGGTGACGGTCGGCTCCATGCTGGTCATGGCGTTGGCGACGGTTGTGCAGAAGCGGATGGGGACGATCGATATGCCCATCCACCAGAGCCTGTGCATTCAATGCCTGACGGCAGCGATGCTCTTTGCCGTCTGCGCCGCATGGAATGGCGGGCTGGCGCCGCCTCTCGACGGCCGTTTCGCGTTCGGCATCGCCTGGCTGGTGCTGTTTTCGACCTTCTTCTGCTACGGCATCTATTACGCCAGCCTGCGCCTTTACAGCGTCGCCCAGGTCGGCAGCGTGATCTATCTCAGCCCGCCGGTGACGATGCTGTGGGGCTGGGCGATGTTCGGCGAGCCGCTGTCGACGGCGATGTTCCTCGGCCTTGGCGTGACCCTGTTCGGGGTCTGGCTCACCGCGTCGCGCGGCCGAATTCAACCAATCATGGACATCAAGGAGGTAAACCCATGAAGCTGACGGATTTCCAAGCGCTGACCTTCGACTGCTACGGAACCCTCATAGACTGGGAAACCGGCATGATCGACGGCCTGAAGCCGCTGACCGATCGGGTCGGCCGCGGCGTCAGCCGCAACGAGATACTGGAAGCGCATGCCCGCCATGAATCCAGTCAGCAGACATGGACGCCTGCAAAGCGCTACAGCGACCTCCTGGCGGTCGTCTACAAGCGGCTCGCGGAGGAATGGGGCGTCGTCGCCACCCGCGAAGAATGCGTGGCCTATGGCGAAAGCGTGAAGGACTGGCCGGCCTTTGCCGATACCGCGCAAGCGCTGCGATATCTCAAGCAGCACTACAAGCTGGTCGTCCTCTCCAACGTCGACAACACCAGCTTCTCTTTCAGCAACAAAAAGCTCGGCGTGGATTTCGACGCGATCTACACGTCCGAGGATATCGGCTCCTACAAGCCTTCCGACCGCAACTTCAACTATATGCTCGAGAAGCTCGGCACGATCGGCATCGCCAAGGGGCAGATCCTGCACACGGCCGAAAGCCTGTTCCATGATCATGTTCCCGCCAGCCGCCTAGGTCTCAATTCCTGCTGGATCCATCGCAGGCACGCCGATCAGGGCTTTGGCGCCACGATGCATCCGGGCGAGGTGCCGAAGGTGGATTTTCGCTTCGACAGCATGGCCGCGCTGGCCAAGGCGCACGCTGAAGAGCTGCGCGGCGGCTGATCATCGAGCCGCCCGCAGGCGGTGGCTCTTCCAGCCTTACCTGCCGAGCACGAGCGCCCAATAGCGCAAGGCGGGATCGCGGCCGTCGCGCACATAAGCCAGCCCGAAACGGCTGAAGTCCGGATCGAGCATGTTGCGGCGGTGGCCGGCCGAATGCATCCAGATGTCGAACAGTTTTTGCTGGTCGAAACGGCCCTCGGCGATGTTTTCCGCCGCGGCACCCCGCACGCCATTGTCCTTCATGCGCGAGGCGAAATCCTTGCCCCAGCCGGTGGTGTGGCTCATGCGTTCACGCGAGGCCATGTAGCCGGCCTGCTGAAGTGCTGCCTGTTCGAGCTGCGCGTCCGGCGTCAGCGCCGGCATCCCAGCGGAGCTGCGGATGCTGGCTAGCGTCGCGGTGGCTGAGGAGGAGGCGCCGGCGCCTTCGCCGGTCGGCACCGTGACGGTGCTGCAGGCGGCGATGCCGGCAAGCGCTGCAAGGCCGGCAGCCTTGAGCAGCATGCGGCGGTTGAGATCGGGGAGGGCTGTGATCGAGATGCTCATCCGGCCTCTGATACCGGCGATCGTGGCTTTTGCCGGGCAGGCGATGAAAATCGCGTGATGCGGCGACTTTTCCCGGAAGATCGATTATGATGTGGTCGTTCTTGAAGTGGCAGCCACGGGCGGCCACCCACAGGCGGTGACCGACCCGCGTTGATCTGGCGCATGATTGCTTGGCGAGAACCTCCTGGTTTTCGGGCTCATGCACTGACAAACGGAGGACGGTTATGGCCGGTTTTCATGTCATGTCGGACGCGTACGGGATGCATGTGCAGCCCACGGTGCGCCGCATCTCCACCTCGGACCTTTGGGACGCGCTGAAGCTCGGCGCCGAAGACTTCTGGGCCAAGCCCTCGCATTATGTGTTCCTCTGCCTGGTCTACCCGATCGTCGGCCTGATCCTGACGCAGTGGACCTCGGGCTCGAACGCCATCCAGCTCGTCTATCCGTTGATGTCCGGTTTCGCGCTGATCGGCCCGTTCGCGGCCATCGGCCTTTATGAGATCAGCCGCCGGCGCGAGCTCGGCATGAACACGCATTGGCGGCATGCGCTCGATGTCCGCCATTCGCCGGCGCTGCCGTCGATCGCTGTCATCGGCATCCTGCTCTTCGCGCTGTTCCTGTTGTGGCTGTTCACCGCGCAGTCGCTTTACACCAGCCTGTTCGGCGCCGAGCCGCCCGCCTCGGTCGGCGCTTTTGTGCGCGACGTGCTGACGACCGGCAAGGGCTGGACGCTGATCCTCGTCGGCAACGCCGTCGGCTTCGTTTTCGCCGTTGTCGTTCTGGCCACCACCGTCATTGCCTTCCCGCTGCTGCTCGACCGCGACGTCGGCGCCGTCTCGGCGATCGAAACCTCGGCCCGCGCGGTGATGGCCAACCCGCTGACGATGGCGCTCTGGGGCCTCACCGTCGCCGTGTTGCTGGTGATCGGCTCGATCCCGCTGTTTGCCGGGCTCGCCGTCGTCATGCCGATCCTCGGCCACGCGACCTGGCATCTCTACCGCAAGGTCGTCGAGCCGGAGCAAATCCGGCCTGAACGCCGGCCGATGTAGAATGGCAGTGTTCTTGGGGTGACGGCTACCTTTGCGCCTCGGTCGCCATCCTCAAGGCCAGCGCCGTCAGCACCGTGCCCATCATCCAACGCTGGACGACCAGCCAGAACGGCCGTCCGGCCAGGAAGGTCGCGATCGAGCCGGCGGTCACGGCGATGATGGCGTTGACGGTGAGGCTGATCGAGATCTGCGTCACGCCCAGCACCAGAAGCTGCGACAGAACATGGCCCTTGGCCGGATTGATGAACTGCGGCAGCAGCGACAGGTAGAGCACGGCCACCTTCGGATTGAGCAGGTTGGTCATCAGCCCCATGACGAAAAGCCTGCGCGGCCTGTCCCTCGGCAACTCGCGGACCTGGAAGGGCGAGCGCCCGCCGGGCTTCAGCGCCTGCCAGGCGAGCCATAGAAGATACAGCGCGCCGGCGAAGCGGAGCGCGTCGTAGGCGTAAGGCACGGCGAAGATGAGCGCGGTGATGCCGAAGGCCGCCGACACCACGTAGAACAGGAAGCCCAGCGCCACGCCGCCGAGCGAGATCAGCCCGGCTTTCGGCCCTTGCGACAGCGAGCGTGAGATCAGGTAGATCATGTTCGGCCCCGGCGTGAGCACCATGCCGAGGCAGATCAGCGCGAAGGTCAGATGATTGGCGGCGTCGGGCATCGGGGTCTCTGCGAAAGTGCCCGAGATGTGCGCCGCTTCGCCAAAACTCGCAAGGGCTTGGCGGCGCTGGGCCGTTGCGCCAGCACAAGGCGTGGTGAGATTCAGGTGAGGCCGGTCTCACCCGAATATCGGCATGCCTACCCGACCACGCGCAGGTTCGACAACTCGTTGGCGATCTCCTTGAAATTGTCGGAGAGCGTCGCTCCGGTGGCGTTCCAGAACAGCTTGGCGGGTTTGCTTGGGTCGGTCGGATCCTTGCGGAAGCGGGAATCGGAAGAGCAGGTCTTTAGAGCGGCCATCGCCTTCTGGTCGCTCGAGCTGGTCGACGACATGTCGAGCGCGACCGTCATTACCATGATGTTGGCCGCCTTGGCGTTGTCGCACAGCTTCGCCATCTGCTCGTTCATCGCCGCGGTATAGTTGCTCGACGAATAGTTGAACTGGCCGATGGCGCTCGACGTGCCGCCGAACAGGCGGGTGACCGAGGTGCCGTTGTAGCCGACGCCGGTGTAGCCATAGGCGGCATAGGTCGACTTGTTGCCGGCCGGATCTGAACTGACCGTCGAATAGGTGTTCTCGCCGTCGGTGAGCACGATGACGACCTTGTCGTTGCCGCGCTCCGTTTCCGGCCGTCCCTCGGTGAAGGGCGGCGCGCTCGACACGGTGCGCCAGCCCCAGGCCATGCCTTCGGGCACATTGGTGTTGCCGTTGGGCTGCATCAGGTCGATCGCCGCCTTGATGGCTGCAAGCCCATCCGTCTGCGTGACGTCGGTGAGCGGCGTGATCGGCGTGGTGGTGCAGCTGTAGTTCGGGCCGGCGCCCGAACCAAGGGTCGGAGCATCGATCGGCCGCGGCTGAAAGTATTTGGCCATGTTCGACTGCCTGGTCTTGCCGGTGGTGCTCGACGGATCGTCGTTCCACCAACTGTTCGCCGCGCCATAGGTCGTCGGATTCGGCTCGAGCGGGTTCTGGGTGATCTTCCAATGATTACCAGGCTCGTCCGGCGCGAACATCGGCACGAACATGGTGGCGGGGTCGCCGATGCCGATACCGGTGTTGTTCGGGCCGCCCGAGGCCGGCGTGTCGTCGACATTGTAAGGATAGGGACGGACCTCGACACAACCCTGCCAGCTGGCGAACGGGCCATAGGTGTCGTTGTAATCATATTCCGTATGGCTGTGCGAACAGGTGTGGTTCGAGCGATATGTGTCGCAGACGGTGCGCGCGCTGCCGACGATGCGCTCGTGACTGGTCACCACCTTCATGTCTTGGTAGAGCTCGAAGCGGCTCAGAACCTGGTCTTCTTCGCCACCCCAACCGGTACCCTTCTTGTACCAGACGCCGTTGACCTTCTGGGCGTATTTGTCGGGAGCATTCAGCGTCGACCAGTCGAAATTCTCGTTGGCGATCGGCGACAGCCCATAGACGTCCATCCAGGAGGCGTTGTCGTTTTCCGGCCCGACATTGACCGAGGCCGCGAAGGGCACGAGGCTGAACTGCACCGGCTTGTCGATCTGCTTGATCTGCGCCGCCTGCTGCGCCAGCGTGTCGACAAGCTGCTTGGCGGCCTGCTTGAGCAGGTCGATGCGCTTCTGTCCCGAGCCGGTGCCGGGCGTTGTCATTGAGCCCGAATTGTCGAGCACCATTGCCACTTCCAGCGTGTTCTTCAGCCGCACCTGGGAGCACATCTCGATCTGGATTGGCTTATGCGCATCACCATCCGACGCGCCATTGAGCAGCGCCGCGGCCGGATAGAAATAGGGATGATAGGTGAGTGTCGCGCAAAGCTTCAACAGGCCGCCACCGGTCTGGCTGCCCGGCAGCGTGACGTCGAGCGAAAGGTTGCTGGGGTCGATGCTATTGAGGTTGGAATTGAAGAAGCCTGCTGCGTAGGCCCTGATCTGGTCGTCGGTCGCCCCTTGCGAAAGCCGCCCCGCCGCGGCGAAATTGGCGGCGTCGAGGGCGTTCAGCACCATCTGTTTTTCGCGGTTGAGCTCGCCGAAATCGACACCCATGGCCACCGCGCCCATCAATGGCACCATGGCGACCGCCGTCATCAGGGCATAGTTGCCGCGCCGGTCGCGGCAGAAGTGACGCCAGAATTCACGCATTTCAGGTAAGCGGCCCCCCGCCGCCGGATTTTCGCCGGGCCACACTTCCACAAAACGCTGAAGGACCGGTTTGGCAAACCGCTCGATTGCTTAACGGCGGCTTCACCAACCGCTAACCAAGCCAGTTGCAATGGCGTGGTCCACGACGAAAAACGCCCGCCGCGCGGCGGGCGTCGAGGATCGTTTGTCCTGCTGTTCAGCTGACGATGCGCAGGTTCGACAGTTCGTTGCCGATTTCCTTGAAGTCGTCCGACAACGTCGCGCCGGTCGAGTTCCAGAACAGCTTCTTGGGCTTGCTGGGGTCGGTTGGATCCTTGCGGAAACGCGAATCCGACGAGCAGCTCTTCAGCGCGGCCATCTGCGCCGCTTCGGCGGTGTTGCTGGAATTGAGGTCAAGCGCGATGGTCATGACGATGATGTTAGCGGCCTTGGCATTGTCGCACAGCGTGGCGAAATGCTCGTTCATGGCCTTGGTGTAGTTGGCATTCGAATAGTCGGTCTTGCTGACGTTGCTGCTGGTACCGAGGAAAATGCGGCCATAGCTGTAGGTAGTATTGTACGGATTCACATAACCAAGCGCCGAATAAGTAGATTTGGCACCCGCCAGGTCATTGGCCCCGAGCGAGTTTGGTGTGTAATACGTATTTGCGCCGTCCGTCAGGACGATCAAGACCTTGTCGTTACCTTTTTCATTCTCGGGGCGGCCCTCAGTGAACGGAGCTGTGCTGGAGAGGGTTCTCCAGCCCCAGGCCATGCCTTCCGGTACGTTGGTGGCGCCGCTGGCGGCCATGGCATCGATCGCCGTCTTGACGAACGTTGCGCCTGCCGTGGTCGATACGTCGGTGAGCGGCGTGATAGCGGTTGTGCTGCAACTGGTGTTAGGGCCTTCGTTCATGCCGTAGGCGGGCGTCACTTTAGTGCCGATGCCGGCATTGAAATATTTCGGCATGTAGCGCTGCCGCGCCGCGTCCGTACCGCTTGATGCATCCAAGTGCCAATTGCTGTAGGCGGAACGCGAAAAGCCGTCGGTGTTATCGGTCTCGTCAGGGGCGAACATAGGCACGAACATAGTCGCCGGTGTCGAGGTCGAGGCGGCCGTATCCTGAATGTTGTAGGGATAGGGGCGCGATTCGACGCAGCCGCCCCAGCTCGCAATTGGCGCGTACACAATGTTGGACGTGCAGTTGTTATTCCTGTCTTTGGTGCACGACGATATGCGCTTCATCCACTTGTAGATCGAGAAGCGCGTCAGCACATTGTTCAACTGAACTGGATCCCACGCCGAACCTTTCGCATAGTAGTTGTTGCCGGATTTCACCGCATATTGGTTGGGAGAGTTGGCCGAGGTGAGCGTCGACCAATCGAGGTTCTCCTGGTCGAGCGGCGAGAGGCCTGTGGTGTCCATCCAGGCAGCGTCGGCGTTTGCAGAGCCGACATTGACCGAGGCGGCGAAGGGCACCAGGCTGAACTGGACTGACTTGGAAACCTGCTTCATCAACTGCGCTTGCCCAGACAGTTGGTCGACAAGCTGCTTGGCCGCGCTCTTCAACAGGTCGAACCGCACCTTGTTCGAGACGCTGATATCGGTCATCGAGCCCGAATTATCGAGCACCAGCGAAACTTCCAGCGTGTTCTTGAGGCGGATCTCGGACCTGGCCGAGAAGTTGAGGTTCGTCTGGCCGGCTGTTCCGCCGAGCAGCGCGACCGCGGCCGGCAGGAAATACGGCTTGTAGGTCATCCCTGCTTCGAGAACCAGCGTGCCGCCGCCAGCATTGTTGTTCGGCAGGGTCACCGTCAGCGTCGTGTTCGCTGGAAGGACATGCCTGAGATTGGCCTCGAAGAATGTCTTGGCATAGGCCTTGGCTTCGGCGTCCGTGGCGCCGGCGACGATCTGCTGTGCCGTCGCGATACCGGCGGCGTCCAGTGCGTTGAGTGTCTCCTGCCGCTCCCGCACCAGCTCGGTATAGTCCACAGCCAATGCCACGCCGCCCATCAGCGGTATCATCGTGATGACCGTCATTAAGGCGTAGTTACCCCGCCTATCGCGAAAAAAATCGAGGATCATTGCGCTTTTCCCCCGCCAAGGACCCATGTCGAGATGCGACGATAGTCGTATCCAGTCTGCTACCATGGTCACAAATCGTTAAATTTCAGCTTGCGCGAAACAATCAACCACGCGCCGCCTTTTTGACGGCGCGTTAACCCTGTGCTTGCGGGGCTTGCGATATCGACTCGACAGAAGGCGACGGGGAAAGCTCGTGACAGGATGAAGCGCTTCCGTTATGCGGGACCAGCCGCGGTGGACCCGGCCGTCGCGGCCTTGCCAGGGATCAAAATCAGGGACACAGCATGGCGGATTCGCCTGACATCATCGCTTCGCTCGACGATCTGGCGGGGCGCTACGCCGCAATCCTGTGCGACGTATGGGGCGTCGTGCACAACGGCGAATGGCATTTTCCGGCCGCTGCCGCCGCACTTGCAAGGGCGCGCGCGGCCAAGGTGCCTGTCGTGCTGATCACCAATTCGCCGCGTCGCAGCGCCGACGTCGTCGCCCAGATGAAGGTTATCGGCGTCCCGGCCGATGCCTGCGACCGGGTCGTTACGTCGGGCGATGTGACCCGCGACCTGATCGCCGAGGGACCGAGGAAGATCTTCCACATCGGTCCCGAGCGCGATTTCACGCTCTATGACGGGCTCGATGTCGATCTCGTCGAGGAATTCGAGGCCTCTGGCATCGTCTGCACCGGCCTTTATGACGACGAGGTCGAGAAACCCGCCGATTATGCCGAGCTGCTGCTGCGGCTGCGTGCCCGCAATCTGCCGTTCATTTGCGCCAATCCGGACATCCTGGTGGAGCGCGGCGAGCGCACCATCTGGTGCGCCGGCGCGCTTGCGCGGGATTACGCACAACTGGGGGGCCGCACGCTGATTGCCGGCAAGCCCTTCGCGCCGATCTACGATGTTGCCATGAAGGAGGTCGCCGGCCTTCTTGGCCGATCCGTCGAGCGCAGCGAGGTTCTCGCCATCGGCGACGGCATGATGACGGACGTCAAGGGCGCGGCCGACAACGGCTTCGACGTGCTCTATGTCTCGGGCGGCATCCACGCCCGTGACTATGGCGATCCGCTCCGCCCCGATCCTGAAAGGCTGGCCGGCTTCCTTGAAAAGCACGGCTACCGGCCGGTCGCCGTCATTCCGCGTCTGCAATAGGTTGGTGGTCTAGCCATGACGGGCGCCTCGACATGATGCAAGCCTTCCAACGTCTTCCGGCGGTCGCGCCGCTGCCCGCGCATCTGCGCGGCGGCGTCGTGGCGATCGGCAATTTCGACGGTGTCCATCGCGGCCACCAGTCGGTCCTGGAGCGCGCGCTGACCGAGGCCCGGCGCAATGGCGTGCCAGCTTTGGTGCTTACTTTCGAGCCGCATCCGCGCAAGGTGTTCCGGCCACAGGTGCCGCTCTTCGTGCTGACGCCGCCGCCGATGAAGGCGCGACTGCTCGCCGGGCTTGGCTTTGCCGCTTTGGCCGAGCAGCCGTTCACGCGCGATTTTGCCTCGCTCTCGCCCGAAGCTTTCGTGACCGATGTGCTGGAGAAGAACCTCGGCATCCGCCACGCCGTCACCGGCTTCGACTTTCATTTCGGCAAGGACCGCCAGGGCGGCCCGGCCTTTCTGATGGCGGCCGGAGAGCGGCACGGCTTCGGCGTGACGCTGGTCGACGCCTTCCGCGATGAAGGCGCGGAGGTGGTTTCGTCGAGCCGCATCCGGGGACTGCTCACCGAGGGCAAGGTGGAGGAGGCCGCCGGCCTGCTCGGCTACCGTTTCACCGTCGAGGCCGAGGTGATCGGCGGCCAGCAGCTTGGCCGCACCCTGGGCTTCCCGACCGCCAACATGCGGCTTTCGCCGGAGGCGGCCTTGAGGGAAGGGATTTATGCCGTCCGCTTCCGCTGCGCCGACGGCACGCTCCATGATGGCGTCGCCAGCTTCGGCCGGCGTCCCACCGTCGACGACAATGGCGCGCCGCTGCTCGAAACTTATGTCTTCGATTTTTCCGGCGATCTCTATGGCCAGACCTGCCAGGTGTCGTTCTTCGGCTTCCTGCGCCCGGAGCTCAAATTCGACGGCCTGGATTCGCTGGTGGCGCAGATGAAGAAGGACGAGGCCGAGGCGAGGGCGCTGCTGGCGGGCGTGCGCCCGCTCTCGCAACTGGACGCCGAGATCGCGTTCTAGCTAGAGCAATTTCAGGAAAAGTGTGAGCGGTTTTCCGTCCGAAATTGCGTCAAAACAAGGAGATAGTGCGGTTCGCCGTTTCCGTGAAACGGTGAAACGCACTAATGCATGTCGCGCAAAAGTGACCTCGGTTTTGCGGCAACGACATGCATCAAACAAAGGACCTAAAGCGCGTCAACTGAATCCGTTTCAGCGCGACGCGCTTTAGTGCGTGCTTCTATCGCTTCAGCGCCAGCCCGATGGCGATGAAACTCCAGCCCTGGAAGATCAGGTCGATCGCCAGGAACATGCCCAGCACCCAAAGGCTGTTCACCGGCCAGCCCATCGCGATCATCAGGCCGAGCAGAATGGTGATGATGCCGGCCGCGAGCAGCCATCCCCAGCCTTGCTGTGGCCGATGATTGAAGGCCACCCAGGACCGCAAAAGCCCCGAGGCGACAAGCGCGATGGCCAACAGCAGCGTCAGCACCGCCGAGGCGAGCAACGGGTTGTCGAAGGCAAAGAAGCCGGCGACGGCGTAGAGCAGGCCGCTCAGCAGCCAATAGAAGAAACGTCCCCAGGTCTTGACCCCGAAGGCGTGGATGATCTCGATGAGACCTGCCATCAGCATCAGCCAGCCGACGACATAGACCGAGGCGACGGTGGCGATGAACAGATTGCCGAAGGCGATGCCGCCGAAGATCAGCAGCAACACGCCGAGCGCCACGAACCATCCCCATTTGTCGCGCGTCTGGCCGATCGCATCCTTGAGAGCGTCGCTTGGCAAGGTCATGGTTTCATCTCCCTCGAAATTCACCACCGGTCATGCGGCGACAGGAAGCTAAACCCAATGGCATTGTCCGTCCAGCAACGCGGGCCGAACCCGCGGGTGGCCGGCTCTCCATGACCGTGAGGCGGTCACTGTCGCGATGGCCGGACTTCGTCCGGGAACGGTGCAAGCGTCGCCTCCAGTGTCTCCCGGCCGGCCTGCTCCCAGCTTCGCGCCACGAATTCTCTGGCCTTCGCTTCGTATGGAGCACGGGCCGCGGGCGAGATGATCCACTCCCGCATGGCGTTTTCCCATCCTTCGATGTCGAGCGGATCAACGCAGAGGCCCGAAGAGCCGACGACTTCGGCGATGGCTCCGCCCGTCGAGGCGATCAGCGCCTTTTCGTAGGCCAGCGCCTCGACGGGCGGCAACCCATATCCTTCATAGAGCGACGGGTACACGCAGAACGCACTGTTGCGGTAAAGGCGGGACAATGTTGCGTCATCGACATTGTCGAGATGGACAAGGCTCTTGCCGTAGTCGGGATGGCTGTGAAGCTTCGCCAGGACCCCGTCGACCATCCAGCCGCTGCGGCCGACGAAAACCAGCTTCATGCCGCTGCGCGCGACCGTTCCGTCCAGGACGAGGCGCCGCCAGACATCCATGAGGAGGGAATGGTTCTTGCGTGGTTCGATGGTGGAAACGAACAGGATATAGCGATCCGTCTCGATCCCGTCCGGCAGGCCGCCGTCCGCCTTCGATTTGCGGGCGCTGTCGCAGCCGAGAGGAACGTGTCTCAGCTCCGGCAGATGGACGCCGAGCTTGGCGGCATAGTCCTCGACATCGGAAGTGACGCGCCTCGACGTCAGGATGAAGCGGTCTGCCAGCCCGACCGCCAGATTCACATAGTCCGTGAATCTCTTGACGTCGTGCGGCCTGTACCATTCGGGAAACTGGATCGGAATGATGTCGTTCAAGAGCACGATCAGCTTTGCGCCGGCCGGGCGCGCCTCGCGCGAAATGACCTCGATATCGGTATGCGCCCAGTCGTTGTTCATCAAAAGCAGATGGTCGCCGGGCGAAAGATTGTATTTGTCGCCGGCCACGGTCCTGAGCGGGACGATCCGGGCGCGGGAGCCGTCCTCGCGGGCGACCTGCCGCCGCTCGTTCTCCTTCATCAGCTGGTTTTCCACCCGTTCGAGGAAGCGAAGAAAAGGACTGTCGGGGTGGCGCCGGCCGAACGCGCCGATTTCGGTTATCAGGACCCGGCGCGGTTTTATCATCGCCACCGCCAACCGCCTCGCCCAGTTCGGCCAGCGATCGTAAAACCGCATCTTGATACGGGCCGGATCCGGGTAGAAGCTCATATCGCACGAAATGTCGCCGGCGATGATTTCCGCCGCCATACCAGGCGAAACTTGTCTAAGCACCCGCTCGATCGGGTCGAACACCGTGAATGCCATCTCGGAGGCCTTGAATGCGGCCGCCGCGGCCGCGTAGTGGCGTTGCACGCGGACCAGGCCGACCGGAGGGCCGAGCCAGCGCACCATGCTCGTGAGATCGACGACGAGACGCATCATTGAGGGCGCATCAGTTGAGCCGCATTTTCGCGGGACGCGCGATCGTCCTGCGCCAGGCCAGCCGGGGTCCCAGCGCGAGCGTCCTGAAGGAGGGCGCGCCCACAGCCGCGAGGAACAGTAGTTTTAAAGTGAGGGCAAGGGGTATGTCCGCGGTTCGCAACAGCAGTTCGATGTCGCGTCTTTCCAGGCTGGAGATGCCGCCCCCCATAGCCGCGCGCGATGCCAGAAAGCTCGCGATCGCCTGCGCGGGTTGTCCGTTCGCGTCGAACGGCTCGGCGCGATGGCGACGCAGCAGCGCCGACTGCCTGGCCAACGCCGCGACCGCCTTTTGCTGATCTTCCTTCATGCGCGATACCTGTCCCGGATGCGATCTCAGCTTCACGAGCCGCGCATCCATGTTGGCCAGTTTTCCCGTTTCGGAAAGCCGCAGCCATAGATCGTAGTCTTCCGCATAGGTGAACGCGCGGCGGTAGCCTCCGGCGCGCCGGACGGCCTCGGCCCGGAACATCACTGTCGGATGAAGCATGGGATTGTACCTGGCCAGCGCGTCCCGCAATTGGTCGTTGCGGCTGGGGACGTCAAGCGGCCTCAACGGGTTTCCGTCCCGGTCGATCTGCAATCCCGCCGTACCGAGCAACTGCAGATCGACATTCGCCTCGAAACACGCCACCTGCAGGCGCAACCTCTCGGGCAGCGAGACATCGTCACAATCCATGCGCGCCACAAGAGGGGCCCGCGCGAGCGAAAGCCCCATGTTGAGCGCATCGACGATCCCCTTGCCGCAGTTGGCGACAAGCTTGACGCGGCTGTCACGGTCGCTGATCGACGTCGCGATCGCGGCGCTGTCGTCGCGAGATCCATCATCGACGACGATGACTTCAATATCCGCCAGATCCTGGTCCAGGATGCTTTGCAGGGCCTCGCCGACATATGGCGCGCCGTCTCGCACCGGAATGATCACGCTCACTGTCGGCAATGGAACTTTCCCTGCGATAATCGGCCGTGACCGAATGGCCGTTGAATTGTCGAATGTCGGCAGCCTGGTTTCAAAATTCCAATTCCAAAGTTTCGTCGGTCTGTCGACTGTCAATCTGATTGTCGGGCCGATCCCAGCGCGATCTCGAGTGCGGGGGCGAGCAGTCGCAGGACCGTCTCGCGCTTTTTCGCCTTCAACGACAAGTCGCCGTCGAGGCCGACTTCATGAAGCCAGCTTCCGCGCCATTCGCAATAGGCTTGCCTGAGCTCAATTCCCGGCAAGGCGGCGAATGCGGTTATCGGCCGTTGCGGCACCGCATTGGGATCCGCATCCCGATAGAGCACCTCCCAATTGGCTCCGCCGGTGTCAAGGCCGGCGAACCAGTCGAGCCCGAAATCGAGAGGCTCGCGGCCGACGGCGTCGAACCGAAAGAAGCAATAGCCGGCCCACAAATACCATCGCGCGCCTGCCCAGCGCAGATCGCCGTAAAACGCCGCGCCTTCAAGAGGTTCGAAGGGGTCGCATGGCTGCGTCGGGAAAAGGTCCTGGTCGAGGAATCCGAACGCGGCCGGTGCGGCGGGCTTCAGAATGTTGTGCCACATCCAATTGAGCGCCGCGCCATGGGACCGGCTCGGGTTCCTTACGGTCCACGGATTGGCAGGCAGCCTGACATAAGCGGCGCCGTGAGCCGCGCATACCTGCCTGTTCTTGCCTGCGGAGGCTTCGCCGACGCTGTTGTCGGCCACGATGTGGAGATCGTGGCGAACCAGTCCCTTCGTCAGCCGCAACTGCAGATCCAGGCATTGGGCATCGCCGAAGGCAACGGTCAGCAGGACATCGCGACCCCGGGCGGCGGCACGGATACCCGGGATGTCGCCATCCTTGGCCGGCTGACGCAGAAACCTTCGGTCGATTCTCCGGTAACGGGCGGTCTTGATGGCATGCAGCATCGGCTGCAGCCTCAGCCATTGCCGCCAGTCATATTCGCGCAGGGTCTTTGGCACGGCTGCGGCGGCTTTCAGGCGAACCCGGCTTGGCAGCTGCGATCGCCCCGTGGAATTTTCATGAGCGCGCTCCGGTTGGGTTCTTTTAGGAAGCTCGAACGCGAAAGCATCCAAGTCTCTTGATAACCGGCTATATACAGCATATTCGTGGTTTCAACACGACCAACATTTGAGCGCCCGGCTGTGTTTGTTTGAGTGGGGAAGTCTGGGGCGCACCCGGAGCCTCTCTCCGTCGATCTTGGGGGGTAAGGCGGCGCTCCGGAAAATGAAATGAGAATCTGCTGCGCAATCTCTGCCCTCTTCATGAACGGAGGGCTGCAAAGGGATTGTCTCAACATCAGCGACCGACTGGTCGAGCGTGGCCATAACGTGACCATCCTGACGACCCGTCAGGTCGGTCACGTCGAGAGTTCGGCCACGATAAAAGTCCATCCGGCACGGGTTCTCTCGAACCCGGGCACCGAATATGCGCTGGGAAGGACCGTGCTGGCGGTCAGGCGCGACTTCGACTGCGTGGTCGGTTTCAACAAGATGGCGGGCCTGGACATCTACTATGCCGGCGACCCGCCCTATTTTGTGTCGAAGCTCGGGTGGTGGCGGCCGTTCTCTCCGCGCTTCATGCGCCAGCAGAACCTCGAATCGATAATCTTTGCCCCCGGTAGCGCCGCGCAGATCATTGCGCTCAGCGAACAGCAGGCAGCGCTTTACCGCGGCTTCTGGCGAACCGAGGAATCCCGCATTCACGTGGTCGGGCCGACGCTCGACCCGAAACGGCGCCGACCGGAGCTGTTGACCGGCGACCGTAATGAAATCCGCGATCGTTTCGGGCTTCCTCGTGAGGCCACCATAGCCTTGACCATCGCCAACAAATTGAAGGTGAAGGGTCTTGACCGGGCGGCAAAGGCTCTTCAATCGGTCTCGAACATCCATTGGCTGGTCGCCGGTTTTCGCAAGAACGGCGAAGAAGAAACGCGGCTTCGCGCCCTGATTGCCAAATCCGGCATATCGGAACGGGTTACCCTGCTGGGCATCCAGGAAGACATCCCGGCGATTGTGGTTGCGAGCGATTTCATGCTGCATCCGGCTCGCCTGGAAAATACCGGCACGGTGATCCTCGAGGCACTCGCAAATGGCCTGCCGGTCATCGCATCGGCCGCCTGCGGATATGCAAAATATGTCGAAGCCAGCGGGGCGGGGCTGGTCGTAGCCAGTCGCGACGATCCCGAAATTTGGCGGCAGGCAATCCTGAAGGCCGGCGATCCGGCGATTCGGGGCCGATGGCGCGAGGCGGCTCTTGCCTACGGCGCATCGAACCAGCTTACCGGCGGGCTGGAAGCGGCTTGCGATCTGATAGAGACGTTCCGCCGCAACCGGCGTGTGGGCTAGTTGGCCTGCCGGTCGGTTTCGATGTTACGATTTTAAGTCAAATTTTACCGGACGCACGGCATGGCTTGAGCGCTGGCAGGTGGTGCTGCCGGCGCGTTTCGCGTAAGGGGTGACGATGCGTATTGTCGGGACGATTCCGCTGGCCGTCGCCATGGGCCTGCTCAGTGCACCTGTCGCCCAGGCGGGCGAAGGCAGCTGGATATCCGGCGACTGGTACCTGACGCTCGGCGCCACGGCGCTTGTCGCGCCGAATTTCGAGGGCGGCAAGAAATACATGCTGAGCGCCCAGCCGATCATCTCGCTCGGCAAGGTCGGTCCGGAGGCGCGCTTCACCTCGCGCAACGACAACATCTCGCTGGCGCTGATCGATGACGGTTCCGTTCGCGCCGGCTTGACCGGCAAGTTCATCTTCTCGCGCGAGAGCAAGGACGAGCTCAAGGGCCTCGATCCCGTGCGCTGGGGCGGTGAGGCGGGCGGCTTCTTCGAATTCTATCCGCTGGACTGGCTGAGGGCGCGGGCGGAACTCAGGCACGGCATTCGTGCCCATAACGGCTTCGTCGCGGACATCGCCGCGGACGCCTTCTACGACATCACGCCGACCGTGCGCATTTCCGGTGGTCCGCGCGTTTCCTTCGCATCGTCCGACTATTTCGACGCCTATTACGGCGTCAACGCCAAGGAAGCGGCTGCCTCGGGCTTGAGCGAATACCATCCGGGCGGCGGGCTGAAGTCGACGGGCCTCGGCGGCGCGATCACCTGGAAAGTGACCGAGCCGATGACGGCGAGCGTCTTTACCGAATATTCGCGCCTGATGGGGCCGGCCGCCGATTCCAGCCTGGTCAAGGAACGCGGCGATCGCAACCAGTGGACCTTCGGTGTCTCGACCACTTACCGCTTCAATTTCACCATGTAGGCCGTGAAAGCGGCTTCATGCCTTGAAATCCGCGCTTTATTCCTGCCGCGCCATCCGCTAAAAGCCACGCCATGACGAGCTTTTCGCGCCTTTTCGCGATCGCGATACGAATTACGGGCCCGGTGTTCCGGGCGGCCTGAGCGCCGCTGGAGCCGCCGGGAGTTTTCGCGCGCGCCCCTCGCGCTTTTTCAAGAAAATCAACGCATATCGCCCAAAAGTGGGCTCCGGTTTTGGGAAAGCGATATGCGTCAGCTAAGACTCAACGCCCGGGCTTTCCGCCGCCGGGCAACGCAGATGGCAGATCAATGACCGACACTGTTGAAACGATCGACTATTCCAAGACGCTTTATTTGCCGCAGACGGACTTCCCGATGCGCGCCGGCCTGCCCGAGAAGGAGCCTGGCCTGGTCAAACGTTGGCAGGACATGGAGCTTTACAAAAAGCTGCGGGAGGAGGCCGCCGGCCGCGAGAAATTCGTGCTGCATGACGGCCCGCCCTACGCCAACGGCAACATCCATATCGGCCATGCGCTGAACAAGATCCTCAAGGACGTCATCAACCGCTCCTTCCAGATGCGCGGCTATGACGCCAACTACGTGCCGGGTTGGGACTGCCACGGCCTGCCGATCGAATGGAAGATCGAGGAGCAGTACCGCGCCAAGGGCAAGAACAAGGACGAGGTGCCGGTCAACGAGTTCCGCAGGGAATGCCGCGACTTCGCCCAGCATTGGATCAAGGTTCAGGGCGGCGAGTTCCAGCGCCTCGGCGTCATCGGCGATTTCGACAATCCCTATACGACGATGGCCTACCATGCCGAGTCGCGCATCGCCGGCGAACTGTTGAAGTTCGCCATGTCCGGCCAGCTCTACCGCGGCTCGAAGCCCGTGATGTGGAGCGTGGTCGAGCGCACCGCGCTCGCCGAGGCCGAGGTCGAGTACCAAGACTACGAGAGCGACACAATCTGGGTGAAGTTCCCTGTCGCGAGCCTCGCCCAGCCCGTCGCCGGCGCCGCGCCGGCGTTGGACGGAGCCGCGCTAGACCTCGTCGAGGCGCATGTCGTCATCTGGACGACCACGCCCTGGACCATCCCCGGCAACCGCGCCGTGAGCTATTCGCCCCGCGTCGCCTATGGCCTCTATGAGGTGACGGCGGCCGAGAACGCCTTCGGCCCGCAGCCCGGCGAGAAGCTGATCTTTGCCGACGCGCTCGCCGAGGAGAGCGCGGCCAAGGCCAAGATCACCCTGAACCGGCTTAACAGCGTCTCGGCCGAACAGCTTGCAAGCCTTACGCTTTCGCATCCGTTCAAGGGGCTTGGCGGCGGCTATGAGTACCCGGTGCCGATGATCGCCGGCGAGCACGTCACCGACGATGCCGGCACCGGCTTCGTCCACACCGCCCCCAGCCACGGCCGCGAGGACTTCGACGCCTGGATGGACGCGGTGGCCGAACTGCTCAAGCGCGGCGGTATCGACACGGCGATCCCGTTCCCGGTCGACGATGCCGGCTTCTTCACCAAGGACGCGCCGGGCTTCGGCCCGGACCGCGAGGGCGGTGCGGCGCGCGTCATCGACGACAACGGCAAGAAGGGCAACGCCAACCAGGCGGTCATCGACGAGCTGATCAAGCGCAATGCGCTCTTCGCGCGCGGCCGGTTGAAGCACAGCTACCCACATTCCTGGCGCTCGAAGAAGCCGATCATCTTCCGCAACACGCCGCAATGGTTCGTCTATATGGACAAGGACCTCGGCGATGGCACCACGCTGCGCAGCCGCGCGCTGAAGGCGATCGACGACACCCGCTTCGTGCCGGCGGCCGGCCAGAACCGCATCCGCGCCATGATCGAGGAGCGCCCCGACTGGGTGCTGTCGCGCCAGCGCGCCTGGGGCGTACCGATCGCCGTCTTCGCCGACGAGGACGGCAATGTGCTGAAGGACGAGGCCGTCAATCAGCGCATCATGGAGGCGTTCGAGAAAGAAGGCGCCGACGCCTGGTTCGCTGACGGCGCCAAGGAACGTTTCCTCGGCAATCACGACGCCTCGAAATGGCACCAGGTGATGGACATCCTCGACGTCTGGTTCGATTCCGGTTCGACGCATGTCTTCACGCTGGAGGACCGTCCCGACCTTAAATGGCCGGCCGACGTCTATCTCGAAGGCTCGGACCAGCATCGCGGCTGGTTCCACTCCTCGCTGCTCGAAAGCTGCGGCACCAGGGGCAGGGCGCCCTACGACACGGTCATCACCCATGGCTTCACCATGGACGAGGAAGGCCGCAAGATGTCGAAGTCGCTCGGCAACACCGTCGTGCCGCAGGACGTCATCAAGCAGTCCGGCGCCGATATCCTGCGGCTCTGGGTGGTGACGACCGATTATTGGGAAGACCAGCGGCTCGGCAAGAACGTGCTGCAGACCAATATCGACGCCTACCGCAAGCTCAGGAACACCATCCGCTGGATGCTGGGCACGCTCGCCCATGACGACGGCCAGGACGTGCCGGTCGAGACGATGCCGGAACTGGAGCGGCTGATGCTGCACCGGCTGTCAGAGTTGGACGAAGTGGTGCGCCAGGGCTATGACGCTTTCGAGTTCAAGCGCATCACCCGCACGCTGCTCGACTTCATGGTGGTGGAGCTTTCGGCCTTCTATTTCGACATCCGCAAGGACGCGCTTTACTGCGACGGACCGTCAAGCTTGCGCCGCAGGGCGGCCGTGCAGGTGGTGCGCCATCTCTTCGAATGCCTGGTGAAGTGGCTGGCGCCGATGCTGCCCTTCACCACAGAGGAAGCATGGCTCGACCGCCATCCGGACGCCGTCTCGGTGCATCTCGACCAGTTCCCGGCGATCCCGCAGAACTGGCGCAACGAGGCGCTGGCCGAGAAATGGCGCAAGGTGAGGCAGGTTCGCCGCGTCGTCACCGGCGCGCTGGAGATTGCGCGCGCCGAGAAGCTGATCGGCTCTTCGCTCGAGGCGGTGCCTGTGGTGACGCTCGACGACGCGGCGCTGGAAGCCGCGATCGCCGATGTCGACATGGCCGAGATGGCGATTACCAGCGATCTCGTCGTCAAGCACGGCAAGACCCCGGAAGGCGCCTTCACGCTCGACGACGTCAAGGGTGTGGCGGTGGTGGTGGAGAAGGCCGAGGATCGCGGCCTGGTAAAATGCGCGCGCTCCTGGCGCTACACCGCCGATGTCGGGCAAGATCGGGAATTCCCGGATGTGTCGGCCCGCGACGCCGCCGTGTTGCATGAGCTGAAGGCTCTTGGGCGGCTGTAGGTGCATGTCGCCCAAAAGTGTGAAACGGTTTTGGGACGACGACACGCACCAAATCAAATAAATGCATGTCGCCCAAAAGTGTGAAACGGTTTTGGGACGACGACATGCACCAAATCAAATAAATGCATGTCGCCCAAAAGTGTGAAACGGTTTTGGGACGACGACATGCACCACGTTAAATAAGTGCACAAAATGCCACGCCGGGCGGCCTGAAACTGCCCGTGCGTTGCCCTTAACAAGTGGTTGAGGTAAACACGCGACACTCCGGCAGACAAATTGTCGCCGGATTTCCGTCGCAAGTGCGGGGAAGCAGGGGACCGTGCCCTTGGCCGGTGGCGACCGAAAGGCTGTTAGAGTGGGACTTTTTGGCATGACCGACAGAATGTTTGCGCGCGCCGCGCTGGTGGCGCCGCTTGTGGTATCGGCCATCGCTCTGTCGGGCTGCATGAGCTCGCCCACCTATGGAACCGACAAGACGGCAGCCGCGCAGCTCTTGGACGATGTTTCCGGCGCTGCTGCGATCACGCCGAAGCACAAGGATCCGATCGACTACAAGCCGCGTCCTGATCTGGTGAAGCCCGCGCCCGGGCAGAAGGCAAACCTGCCGCCGCCGCAGCAGAGCATCGAGACGGCGAGCGCCGACTGGCCCGAATCGCCTGAGGCGCGCCGCGCCCGCATTCGCGCCGACGCCACCACGCATCAGAACGATCCCAACTATCAGCCTGAAGCGGTCGAGGACGTGCAGACCGATCCCGAGGCAGTTAAGAAAGCGATGGCGGAATCTGGGTCCAGCCACCCCCCGCGCTGGTCACCGGATGATTCCAGCGTCACGCGTCGCAATGAGGTTCAGCGCCGGCTCGCCGAACAGAAGCAGGGCGATCCGACTACCCGCAAATATCTGAGCGAGCCGCCGCTCGCCTATCGCCAGGCTGCCGACACCGCGCCGCAGAACGAGCTCGGCGAGGACGAATACAAGAAAGAGCGCCGCCTCAAGGCGCAGGCCGAAGGCAAGAAGGGCGGCTGGTTCGACTGGCTGGGTCTGTGAATAGTGAATAGTGAATAGTGAATAGTGAATAGTGAATAGTGAATAGTGAATAGCTCTACTGACTACTCACTATTGACTACTGACTACCAACTGCGTGCCCACCATTCACCATTCACCATTCACCATTCACCACCCCGTCTCTCCCGAAAGAAATCCTTCAGGATCAGGGCGGCATCGCTCTCTCCGATCCCCGGGTAGACGTCCGGCGTATGGTGGCAGGTGGGTGAGGCGAAGAAGCGCACGCCGTTGACCACCGCGCCGCCTTTCTCGTCGGCGGCGCCGAAATAGAGCCGCCGCAGCCGGGCGAAGGAGATCGCGCCGGCGCACATCGCGCAGGGCTCCAGCGTCACGTAGAGATCATGGCCGGTGAGACGTTCGCTGGCGAGCTTCCGGCAGGCCTCGCGGATCGCCAGCATCTCGGCATGCGCGGTCGGGTCAGAGAGCTCGCGCGTGCGGTTGCCGGCTTTTGCGACCACCGTGCCGCCATTGGCGATCACAGCGCCGACCGGCACTTCGCCGCGGCTGGCGGCCGCCGCGGCCTCTTCAAGCGCCAGGGCCATGAAATCCGGTCGTTTCAAGCGGTTTCCATTCCGATTACTTCTCGCCACCCGGGAGTGATCCTGTTATCTAGCGCGAGACCCTGAAAACCGGAATCGGTTTTTGCCGCGCCGCTGGATGCGCAAAATCAAGATGACACTGCCTGCGTTAGGCGTCCGCAAGGACGCGCGGCGCTGTAGCAGGCGAAGACGAGCAATGTAATGGACGACGACAAGAAATCTCCACGCGGGCCACGCAAGGGTGGCTCCAGACCGACGGGCGGGCGTGACGGAAAACCGGCCTACGGTGCCAAGAAGCCGTTCGCCAAGCGTGAGCGACCGGTGGCGGCCGAAGGCGAGCGCCCGGCCCGCGATTTCAAGCGCAGCTACAAGCCGCGCGAAGCGGGTGAGGGCGCGGAGCGCGCCGAAAGGCCGTTCCGCAAAGGCCCGCGCCCCGAAGGCAAGCCCTTCGAGAAGCGCGATGGCCGCAAGCCCTACACACCGCGTGGCGCCCGGCCGGCGGCGGCCGAAGGCGAGCGCCCGGCCCGCGATTTCAAGCGCAGCTACAAGCCGCGTGAAATGGGTGAAGGCGGGGAGCGTGGTGACCGACCGTTCCGCAAAACTCCGCCGCGCGACGGCAAGCCTTTCGAGAAGCGTGAGGGCGGCAAGCCTTACGCGCCGCGTGGCGACCGGCCGGCGGCGGCCGAAGGCGAGCGCCCGGCCCGCGATGTCAAGCGCAGCTACAAGCCGCGTGAAATGGGTGAAGGCGGGGAGCGTGGTGACCGGCCGTTCCGCAAAGCTCCGCCGCGCGACGGCAAGCCTTTCGAGAGGCGTGAGGGCGGCAAGCCCTACGCACCGCGTGGCGACCGGCCTGCTGCTGCCGAAGGCGAGCGGGGCGAGCGACGTTTCGACCGCCCCAAGCGCGCATTCGACGACCGTCCCAAGCGCGATTTCGCCGACCGGCCGAAGCGAGACTTCAGCGATCGTCCACGCGAGGCTGGCGGAAAACCGGAAGGCGGCTTCAAGCCAAGGCCGCGTCCCTCGGAAGCCGCGCCGGAAAGCGGCGAGCGCATCGCCAAGCGGTTGGCGCGCGCCGGCATCGCCTCGCGCCGCGACGCCGAGGAACTGATCGCGGCCGGCCGCGTCAAGGTCAACGGCAAGGTGCTGGACTCACCGGCCTTCAACGTCAGCGCCAACGACATCATCCATCTCGACGGCACGGAAATCCCGCCGATCGAGCGCACGCGGCTGTTCCTGTTCCACAAGCCGGCGGGCGTCGTCACCACCAACCGCGATCCTGAAGGCCGCAAGACCGTCTTCGACGTGCTGCCGGCCGACCTGCCTCGGCTGATGACCATCGGCCGGCTCGACATCAACACCGAGGGCCTGTTGCTTTTGACCAATGACGGCGGGCTGTCGCGCGTGCTCGAATTGCCGGCCACCGGCTGGCTGCGGCGCTACCGCGCGCGCGTCCATGGCAAGGTCGAGGAGAGCGCGCTTGCCGGCTTGCGCGAAGGCATCGCAGTCGACGGTGTCTTCTACGGGTCGATCGAGGCTTCGCTCGACCGCGAGCAGGGCAGCAATGCGTGGCTGACGCTCGGCTTGCGTGAGGGCAAGAACCGCGAGGTGAAGAACATCCTCGGCGCGCTTGGTCTCGACGTGACGCGGCTGATCCGCATCTCCTACGGGCCGTTCCAGCTCGAGGATCTGCCGGAAGGCCATGTGCTCGAGATCAAGGGCCGTGTGCTGCGCGAACAGCTCGGCGAACGGCTGATCGAGGAATCCGGCGCCAATTTCGATGCCGAGATCCAGAAGCCGTTTTCCAACAAGCCGGTGCGCGGTGGCGGCCCCCGCCGTGAAGAGGCCGACCGGCCGAAATTCACACGCGACGGCGACCGCCGGCCAATCGGCGAGGGTGGTCTGATCAAGGCTCGCAAGCGCCGCGAAGACAGCCGCGACGAGGCGCTGAGCAAGCTCTCGACGAAACCGGAAAGGGCGCTTGGCGAGCGCGGCCCGAAATCCGACCGCGGTTTCGGCGACAAGCCGCGTGGTGGCTTTGGCGACAAGCCCCGTTTCGGCGGGAAGAAATCCGAGCGTGAGCAGCGGCCGATCGAACCGCCGGGCCAGCGCAAGGCCAATGTCTGGATGGCGCCGGGCGCCCGGCCGATCGGCAAGGGCAGGGCGGAAGCCGATGCTGCCAAGGCCGCCGAGGCAAAGGCGCGCAAGGCATCCTACAAGCCCGGCGGCAAGGGCAAGCCGGGCGCAAAGCCGTTCGGCAAGCCCCGCGGCGAGCGTCCCGAAGGCGATGGCGGCGACAGGCCGCGCGGTCCGAAGAGGGGTGGCGATGCGGATCGTCGGCGGTGAGTTCCGCGGGCGTCCGCTGGCGACGCCGAAAAGCAATGCCATCCGCCCGACAACCGACCGCACCCGCGAGGCGGTGTTCAACGTCCTGGCGCATCGTTACGCTGAAAAGCTCGAAGGCAGCCGCGTGCTCGACCTCTTCGCGGGCACCGGCGCGCTCGGACTTGAGGCGCTGTCGCGCGGTGCCTCCTACTGCGTCTTCATCGAGGAATCGACGGAAGGGCGAGGCCTGATCCGCGAGAACGTCGAGGCCTATGGCCTCACCGGCCGCACCAAGATCTTCCGCCGGGACGCCACGCATCTCGGCGAAACCGGCACGATCTCGCCCTTCGGTCTGGTCTTTGCCGATCCACCCTATGGCAAAGGACTCGGCGAGCGCGCGCTGCGCTCGGCCAAAGCCGGCGGCTGGCTTCTGCCTGGCGCGCTCTGCGTCGTCGAGGAAGCTGCCTCGGCGCCGTTCGAGCCGGGCGCCGGTTTTTCCGTGATGGACGAGCGCAATTACGGCGAAACGGTCATACGCTTCGTCGAGGCGAACTAGCCTCGCCTCGAAAATGCCGAACAATTCACTTTGCCTCGCCGGTGAACCTTGCCTATCGTCGCGCAACCGGAACCGGAGATCTTGATGACACCAACGGGGATTGGGCTGCGAGCGGCGCTTCTTGTCGGCACGCTGGCGCTCGCCGCGGCCACGGCCCGCGCGGCCGACGACGGTGAGGCCAAGGATTTCCTGCTCGACAACGGCATGGAAGTGGTCGTCATCCCCGACCACCGCGCCCCGATCGTCACGCACATGGTCTGGTACAAGATCGGCAGCGCCGACGAGCCGCCCGGCAAATCCGGCATCGCGCATTTCTTCGAGCACCTGATGTTCAAGGCCACGACCAACCACGCCGCCGGCGAGTTCGACCGCGCCGTGTCCGAGATCGGCGGCTCCAACAATGCCTTCACCTCCTACGACTACACCGCCTTCCACGAGACGGTGCCGCCTTCGGCGCTTGAACAGATGATGGGCTTCGAGGCCGATCGCATGCGCAACCTCATCCTGACCGACGATGTCATCAAGACCGAGCGCGACGTGATCTTGGAGGAACGTCGCTCGCGCATCGACAGCAATCCGCAGGCGGTGCTCGACGAGGAGGTCGACGCGACGCTCTGGCAGAACCAGCCATACCGCATTCCAGTGATCGGCTGGATGCAGGAAATGGAGCAGTTGAACCGCCCGGACGCGAAAGCCTTCTACGACGCCTACTACCGGCCGAACAACGCCGTGCTGGTGGTGGCCGGCGACGTCGAACCCGGCGCGGTGAAGGCGATGGCCGAGCGCACCTACGGCAAGGTCGCTCGCGGCCCGGACCTGCGGCCGCGCATCCGCCCCGTGGAACCGGAGCAGAACACGAAGCGCACGGTGACGCTCACCGACGCGCGTGTGTCGGTGCCGAGCTTCTCCACACAATGGGTCGTGCCGTCCTACCATACGGCCAAGGCCGGTGAAGCCGAGGCGCTCGACCTGCTTGCCGAGATCATCGGCGGCGACAACCGCAGCAGGTTGTACCAGCAACTCGTCGTCAAGCAGGGCATCGCCTCCGAGGCCGGCGCCTACTTCCAGGGCACCATGCTCGACGCCACCAACTTCACCGTCTATGGCGCCCCGCGCGGCGACGCCAGGCTTGCCGATGTCGAGGCGGCGGTCGATGCCGAGATCGCCCGCATCGTCAAGGACGGCGTGAGCGACGATGAACTGGATCGGGCCAAGACGCGCTATGTGCGCTCCATGATCTTTGCGCGCGACAAGCAGGACGACATGGCCAACATGTATGGCTCGACCCTTGCCACGGGCGGCAACGTCAAGGACGTCCAGGAATGGCCGGACCGCATCCGCAAGGTGACCGCCGATGAGGTCAAGGCGGTCGCCGCCCGCTATCTTGTGCTCGATCGCTCCACCACCGGCTATCTCTTGCCGCAACAGCAGGCGGGGAATTGATGATGAGCATGGTTCTTGACCGTACGAGCACCTTTCCTTCTCCCCTTGTGGGAGAAGGTGGATCGGCGCGCAGCGCCGAGACGGATGAGGGGTGCTGGAAGAAACGCGACCTATTCCGCCGGACATTGAGAACCGGCAGTCACCGGGGTCGCACTCCGTCCAACACCCCTCATCCGTCGCCTTCGGCGACACCTTCTCCCACAAGGGGAGAAGGGGGGCGCGTTTATCGCGCCATTGCCACCCTTTGCTTCGCCCTGTTCTTCCTGCTTTTGCCCGTGCTTGCCGCGCGCGCCGAAGTGAATATCCAGGAGGTGAAGTCGAAGAAGGGCGTCACCGCTTGGCTGGTCGAAGACCATTCGATCCCGCTGGTTGCGATCCGTTTCGTCTTCGACGGCGGCACGGCGCAGGACCCCGCCGGCAAGGAAGGCCTGGTCAACCTGATGACCGGCCTGTTCGACGAGGGCGCCGCCGACCTCGACAGCGAGGCCTTCCAGCTGAAGCTCGACGATGCCGGCGCCGAGATGAGTTTTCAGGCGGCGCGCGATGGCACCTATGGCTCGATGCGCATGCTGTCCGACCAGAAGGACGAGGCTTTTGGCCTGCTGAAACTGGCGGTGAACAGCCCGCGCTTCGACCAGGCGCCGATCGACCGCATCCGCGCCCAGATACTCTCCGGCATCCTCGCCAACGAGCGGGACCCCAATACGATCGCCCAGCAGCGCTGGCTGCGCGCGATCTATGGCCAGCACCCCTACGCGCGGCCGGACGAGGGCAACAAAGACAGCCTCGCCGCCATCACCACTGACGATCTCAAGGCCTTCCACAAGGCGAATTTCGCCCGCGGCGGCCTGCATGTGGCGGTGGTCGGAGATATCGACGCCGCCACGTTGAGCGGCAGGCTCGACGAGGTGTTCGGCGACCTGCCGGACAAGCAGACGCTGGCGCCGGTTGCCGATGTCGCGCCCAAGCTCGGCCAGCAGCTCGAAGTGAATTACGACCTGCCGCAGACCTCCCTGCAGCTTGCCTGGCCGGGCGTGAAGCGGAGCGATCCCGATTTCTACGCCGCCGTGCTGATGAACGAGATTCTCGGCGGCTCGACATTTACCTCGCATCTGTACGAGCAGGTACGCGAGAAGCGCGGCCTTGCCTATAGCGTCAGCTCCGATCTCGTCGATCACGAGCATTCCAATGCGCTGCTGGTGACGACGGCGACGCGTTCCGACCGCGCCGCCGAGACGCTTTCGATCGTGCGCCAGGTGGTGAAGGACATGGCCGAGAACGGTCCCACCGAGGAGGAACTCGCGGCGATCAAGAAATACATGGTCGGCGCCTACGCCATCAACAATCTGGATTCGTCCAGCTCCATCGCCGCGACGCTGGTGGAGCTGCAGATCGACAATCTCGGCATCGATTACATCAAGCGGCGCGCGGCTCTCATCAACGCGGTGACGCTGGCCGACGTCAAGGCGGAGGCGAAGAAGCTCCTGTCGACCGACCCCGCGGTGATGGTCATCGGGCCGCCGCTGGTGCAGGTGGCGGGAGGCGGCAAGGGATGAGCCCGACCTTCGGGGTGGCCTTCGGCGGCGGCGGCGCGCGCGGTCTCGCGCATATCCATATCGTCGAGGCCCTCGACGAGCTTGGCATCAAGCCGGCGGCGATTGCCGGCTCGTCGATCGGCGCCATCATGGGCGCCGGCATGGCGTCGGGCATGACAGGTGCCGAGATCCACGATTATGCCCGATCGATCCTCGGCAGCCGGGCCGAAGTGGCGGCGCGCATGTGGCGCTCGCGGCCCGGCACGATCGCCGAGGCCATGCAGGGCGGCATCCGGGTCAGCCAGTTCAACATCGAGCGCATTCTGAAGGCTTTCCTGCCCGAGGCGATCCCGCAGACGTTCGAGGCGCTGAAGATCCCGCTCAAGGTCACCGCGACCGACTATTTCGGCCATAGCCTTGCGGTGTTCGCCGAAGGCGACCTGCATTCGGCGCTTGCCGCTTCGGCGGCCATCCCGGCGGTCTTCCGCCCGGTGACGCGCGAAGGCCGCGTGCTGATCGACGGCGGTATCTACAACCCCGTGCCTTTCGACCTCATCGAGAAGGACGCCGACATCATCATCGCCGTCGATGTCGTCGGCGCGCCGAGCGAGGCCGAGCGCAGGCATCCGACCACCGTCGACCTGATGTATGGCGCCACCCAGCTGATGATGCAGTCGATCATCGCCAACAAGCTCAGGCAGCACCCGCCGGACATTCTGATCCGGCCGAATGTCTCGAAATACCGCGTGCTCGAATTCCTCAAGATCGAGGCGTTGATGGCCGAGACGGTCGAGATCAAGGACGAATTGAAGCGCGCCGTCGAGAAGGCCGTGGAAGCGCATGGCGGCAGGCGAGGCAAGAAGAAGGTGGTCTGAGAGCCTCGGGGATCGCGCCGTTGGGGAATGGGGACACCGAAGGCCGGCGCCTGAGGTCTGATGGGGATGACGCAAAGGTCCCTCATAAAATAAGACCTAAGAATAGAGCAAAGTATTCTTTATTCTGATTGGCGCGTGTTCACGCGCAAGTTTGGCCTTTGTCATTAACTCTTCATCCAATTGCCCGTTGACGCACGCTGCGGTAGAGTTAATAATATCCTAATATAGGGTGGCGTGAACAATCTCGTGACCGGCAACAACGAGTAACGCGCTACCGGGGCAGGGGAAGTGCAGCGCGGCATCCATGCCGCATTAGCCGTCATCATCGGATCGCCAGCCGTCGTGAGCCGCCATCTGCTGCTCGCTGGCCGGAGCCGGTGGGCGCGGCTTGCCGGACGCCAAGCTGATCCTCCTCACTGAATTCGGGCGCCGATCTCGGCGCCTTTGGCATGGGGTAATTCGCCGCCTTGCGCGGCCAATAGGGGCGTGTGCGCCCGTGGAGGAAAGACGATGAGTGATATTGGCGACGGCGTGCTCCTCGAGGCCACGTCAATTGGTTCCGGCACAGGCAATTACGATTCCTTTTTTCGCTTGCAGGCGACGGGTGTCGAGCAAGGCTTTAACACCGACCAGAACGGCAACGTCCTCGACAACAAGGCCTCCTTCACGCACAGCCTGCAATGGGGCAATCTGCAACCGATCACCGTGGGCGGCGTCCAATACATCGAATTTCGGCTGGACCTTAACGAAAACGTCAATGCCAACATCACGCTAACCGACCTCAGGGTCTATATTTCCGATCATGACGCGACCCTGACTGACTATAACGGTGGCTTCTCCGGCTTCGTCTCGGTCTTCGATATGGCCGGCACGCAGGTATTGACCGATTCCAATAGCGGTTCCGGCACGGATGACTACCGGGTGCTTGTCCCGGTCAGCTCGTTTACAGCCGCTGGCGCGACCTCTGGTTCCTACGTAACACTCTTCTCCAGCTTCTCTGGCTCGGATGGCGGTTTTGAGGAATGGCGCACTACGACCGTGCCGAGTGTTGTCGATCAACCGTCGGTCGCCATCGAGAAGACCGCCGATCCGACCTCGATCAACGAAGGTTCGGCCAGCGATATCACCTACACCTATGAGGTGACCAACACGAGCACGGCCGGTGCTGCCGATCCACTGACGCTGACCTCACTGATCGACGACAATGCAACGCCCGGCAATACCAGCGACGACATCAACTTGTTGGCCGGCTTTGTCGCCAACTCCTCACATGGCACGCACTATGTCTCCGGTGACACCGACGGCGACTACCTCGTCGACAGTAACGAGACTTGGATATTTACGGCGGACGTCAATATCGGTGCCCACAATGCCGGCGACAGCATCGTCAACACGGTGGTGGTACACGCCCATGACGACGACAGCACCAACGACGTGACCGCCAACGACACCGCGACCGTGACGGTGAACGACGTCGCGCCGTCGGTCGCCATCGAGAAGACGGCCGACCCGACCTCGATCAACGAAGGCTCGGCCACCGACGTCACCTACACCTATGAGGTGACCAACACGAGCGCTGCCGGCGCCTTTGATCCACTGACGCTGACCTCGCTGATCGACGACAATGCGACCCCCGGCGACACCAGCGACGACATCGACCTGCTGGCCGGCTTCGTCGCCAACTCCTCACATGGCACGCACTA
>NZ_JAVIIV010000030.1:0-53769 GCF_033977215.1 Mesorhizobium humile | reverse complement strand
CACCTAACAACCATTGCTTCCTTGAGGCGGAACGTAGCTTGGCTGACCTGACAACAAACTGACGCGCTATGAGAGCTGAGCAGAATCTGAGAGCCGCCGGAGCAAACCGTTGCTTTTGGCCAAGGGACAATGGCCGGCTGAACTGACGTGCGAACGGTATGGCCGACGCGAGTACGTTAGACCGGCTGCGACCGTAAGGCACACGGAATCCAGCTGCTTGGAACGCCAGACTCCTATCCTCAGAGGGGACGTGACTTTCTCCGGAGTGAAGGGGCATCTATGACCAAGTGTGCGGCGAGCTCATCATGGCGAATCTCTTTTCCTTTCTGATTTGTTCGGCCGCAGAGCGCCTCACCCCACCAAAATTGCAGATCCCGCATCGGCTCCGTAAACCTAGCCAGCAATGACGCGGGCGACGTACCCCGACATTCCACGGCGTTTGATCTCTGCTTGGTTGCAATAGTCGCAGCAGGCCCGAAAGCGTCGAGCCTTACCCCGGCTGCTGAACGCCCAATCCAGAACCCTGACCGAAAGGCTTGGGCGCCGGGCGATCTTCGGCCCCTGAAAATATTCCGAGATCGCGGTGCGCATGCAGGACCGGGTCCTCATTAGCTCGCTGACCTGATCAATTTGATGATGGCGCTGCTCCAGCATCTGCTCCCGGTCGAGCGCGAATACCTGTGCTGTCTCCACCGTTTTCTCCGCCATGAAACGCAGCCTTGAGATATCGAGGCCCACGCTCGAACCGTTGTGGAACATGACCCGCCACGGGAGGCTTCCCATCCCGTCCGGGGCGGCCGAATTCACGTAGCTGGTGCTCAACCGACGCCGCCTGCTGCCAACGGATCACGAGGCGGACGTTCGGCTCGTCGAGCCCCATACCAAAGGCATTGGTGCAGATGATGGTCGACGGTCGATCTGCTTTGCCCAAGGAACCGCTTGACGAGCTCCTGCCGCTCCCATGCGTCCCCAAGTTTGGAATGATAGAGCGGCACTTCAAGCCCGAGACCGCGCAGGGCCGCTTGCAGCCTCGCCGACGTTCGTTGACGTACTAAGACCATCGCCTTCTGTCCCTGGAGCTGAGGTGTCCGCACGAGAGATGCGATTTCCCGTGCTCGCATGCAGCTTTTATGCTGGCAATCCAATACTCGAAAGTCTTTTATTATCAGTTGCTTGCGGTAACAATTTATGCATTCCGCGCCCTTTCTAGACACGGTTCTTGAAATTATGCAGCTTTTATGCATAAATTGGATGAAATGATGAGAGGCAGTGCTATTATGCATCCCGTACTTCGCGTCCCGGAACTCCAGGGCTTGGAAAAGAAAATCTATGAGACCCTCGTTCGGCGTGGCGGCAATGGGCTTTCGCAGGCGAAGATAATCCAGTTGTTAGAGCTTGCCCCGTCCAGTCAGTCTTCGGTTTCAAGAGCTCTTGCCAAACTCGGCGCAGCCGGGCTTGTCGAGAAGTCTGGAACCACGAGAGATGCGTCGTTCAGCCTAACGGCGGAAGCGAAGTGGTTTGCGATTCCAGGCCACCTTCGACCGCAGGTGAAATACGATCCAGACCGCTTTGGATCCTACGACCCTAACGTTGCACCCTGGCTTGATCCTGCTTCGCATGCGCTCATGTCCGAGTCCGTCGGAAAGGGTAGCCTAGAGCTCGACCCTTCCACCTACACGCGTGAAATTGCCGAAAGATTCTTGATCGAGATGTCCTGGGCTTCTTCGGCGCTTGAAGGAAATACTTATTCCCTGCCTGAGACTGAGGCGCTCATCAAATACGCGGAGGTCGCGGGCGGAAAGTCTGAAATCGAAGTCCAAATGATCTTGAACCACAAGCAGGCGATTGGCTGGGTTATCGACAACATTGCGACAGTGGAGATCGCTCCGGAGACGGTGATGAGACTGCACGCGATGCTCATGCGCACTCTGGTCAGGCAGAACAATCTCGGCGCGGTTCGACGCGACCCGGTTAGCATCACGACCAGTTCATATGTTCCGTCGTCCGACCACACCGAGTTATCAATGGGACTTTCGGAGCTCTGCTGGAAGGCGTCCACAGCGAAAGACCCGTTCGAGGCCTCCTTCGCTTTGCTTGCAGGCATCGCTTACCTGCAGCCCTTCATCGACGGCAACAAGAGGACCGGGCGACTGCTCAGCAACATCCCGCTCCTGAAAGCAGGACTGCCTCCCATCTCCTTCATCGGAGTGGGTAGAGCCGCTTACGGGATCGGCATGACGACATGGTACGAACTGGCTGATACAAGCCACCTCGGTAAAGCGATCGCCGAAGGCTATGCAATCACAGCGCCGTCCTATCTTGTGGCAACCACCACCAAGAGAGTGCCCCGCTCAGTGGAGATCAGAATGCGACGGCGCCTTGACGACGCCGTCGCGGAGTATCTCAGCCAGGCAGTCGCCAGTCCCGATTTGATGCCAAGCGATTTCGCGAGAGACGCATTCAGGGAGCTCGAGGGAGAAGACCTGGATGTCATAGTTCAGTCCTTCGCGGACATCATCGCGGCTATCAATGAGTTGAACTGCGTCGCATACGGTGTTGCGCCTGACCTTGTCGAAAAATATCACAGGGTGAAACCCGGCGGAGGCGCACACGTTGGACCGTAGGCCTCCTGCATAAATCGCAACGGCAAACACTTGATATAACGATATATTTTTCGGCCAAAGCAATTTTGCATGAAAGATGCATAAATTGACGCCTTCCAATGAGTCCGCCGTCTCCGTCATCAATCCGAATGAGCAGACCGCTTTCGAGTTAGTAAAGCGATATTGGAAGCTGTCCTCGGCGAGATCGGCAGGGCGTTCTACTACCACTCCGACGGAGAACTGGGCTTCAGATTGCCCTATCGGCGGGACACCATGCGCATCATCGTGGCACTGCCGGACGCTGACGAAATGCCTGGGACTGCGCCCTCCCTTTGTGGCATATTCGGGTGCGCCTTTCTCCATTTCGGCAGAAAGCGTGTGCTTGTATCACGACCATTTCGTTACGCGAGTCATCAGCGTTTGCAGGCTCATAGATGAAGGTCCGCATCATGCCTTTCCCGCACCGGACTCGTCGAGCTTCGGCGTCAGTCCCAGGATAGGCCCCACCGCCTTGGAGCTTCTGAATCGCTGCAGAATGTCGATGGTCGCGGCATAAGCGAGCGCCACCACGTCGCCAACACCGAGAACCGTCATCAAGCACCGGCAGGTCGCGTTATTCCTGGTTATCGTGAGCACTTTTTGTGCAGGCGAGCCAATTCGGCGCGCACTACCGCCGGGCGGCAAGCAGCCTCCATGATCTCTTCGAGATCGGGCATGCCTTCGACGAGCTCGCAAATCCGCTCCTGCGCAAGCCGAATACCCATCTGCCCGGCTCGCTGCCCCAGGGGCGCAACTCGCCGCAGCGGCCGGCCTACGGCCTCTATGCCGAGCAGCTTTCGGGCTCGCCCTTCACCGCGGCGCGTGGCACCAAAAGCGTTCCTGGCTCTACCGCATCCGGCCGAGCTTCCGGCACACCGGCCGCTTCAAGGCACTATCTGCTTGGGAAGACCGCGCCCAATCTCGGCGACCATGAGGTGGCGCTCGACGAGCATCGCTGGAACCCGGCCGATGCCGAGCGAGCCGACCTGTTCAAGTCGCAAGTCCGACAAAAATGTGACGTAACGAACAGGTGGAATCGCGCATGAAAGCCAACATAAACCCCCTTTTTGAGCTGGCACAACTTTTGCGCTTTGAACTGCAACGTCCACCCCAGGAACGGAGCCGTTCATGTCTTTACCGACGATTTCGCTTGAGAGTTTGGTCAGCAGCAAATCCTTCGACAAGTTGCTGACGATCGCGAAATCCACCGGCTGCGCATCTTCATCCTGCGGCTCGTCCGCAAAGCCGGACGAGATGGACTCCGCGGTCTGGGAGAAGATCAAGGACCATCCATGCTATTCCGAAGAGGCGCACCATTATTTCGCGCGCCTGCATGTGGCGGTCGCGCCAGCCTGCAACATCCAGTGCAACTACTGCAATCGCAAATATGACTGTGCCAATGAAAGCCGGCCCGGGGTCGTCTCGGAAAAGCTGACCCCAGACCAG
Organism: Mesorhizobium humile; assembly: GCF_033977215.1. Taxonomy (NCBI): domain Bacteria; kingdom Pseudomonadati; phylum Pseudomonadota; class Alphaproteobacteria; order Hyphomicrobiales; family Phyllobacteriaceae; genus Mesorhizobium; species Mesorhizobium humile. The sequence goes on along the minus strand of NZ_JAVIIV010000030.1, from coordinate 49,681 downwards.
GCGCGACGCAAGGTAATCGCGGTCGCCAACGAAGTGCCCCAGCTTTCCGTGCTCGGGATCGCCGGACCGGGCGACGCCTGTTACGACTGGAAGAAGACAAAGGCAACTTTCGAACGCGTCGCCAGTGAAATCCGCGACATCAAGCTGTGCATCTCCACCAACGGGCTCGCGCTGGCGGATCATGTTGCCGAGCTTGCCGACATGAATGTCGATCACGTGACAATCACCATTAACATGGTCGACCCCGAAATCGGCGCAAAGATCTATCCTTGGATCTTTTACAACCATCGCCGCCACACCGGCATCGACGCTGCCAGGATCCTGCACAAGCGGCAGATGTTGGGCCTGGAGATGCTGACCGCGCGCGGCATCCTCACCAAGATCAATTCGGTGATGATCCCCAGCGTCAACGACGAACACCTGATCGAGGTCAATAAATGGGTAAAGGAGCGCGGCGCGTTCCTGCACAATGTCATGCCACTGATTTCCGACCCGGCGCACGGTACGCATTTCGGCCTGACCGGGCAGCGCGGCCCAACGGCGTTGGAGCTGAAGACGCTTCAGGATCGCCTCGAAGGTGGCGCCAAGCTGATGCGCCATTGCCGGCAGTGCCGGGCCGATGCCGTCGGCCTGCTTGGCGAGGATCGTGGCAAGGAGTTCACGATCGGCCAGATTTCGGACGACATCACCTACGACGCCAGCAAGCGCGAGGCCTATCGGGAGGTGGTCGCGCGCGAGCGCGGCGATCACGTGGTAGCCAAGAGCGAAGCGGTCGCGACGGTCAAGGCAGCGGGTTCCAGCAAATCGCTCCTCATCGCTGTGGCGACCAAGGGCGGCGGCCGGATCAACGAACATTTCGGCCATACGACGGAATTCCAGGTTTATGAGGCCTCTCAGAGGGGGATCAGCTTTATCGGGCATCGCAAGGTCGAGCAGTATTGCCTCGGAGGTCGAGGCGCGGACGCCACCCTCGACAGCATCATAGCTGCGCTCAAAGGCATCGATATCGTGCTGTGCGCCAAAATCGGAGATTGCCCCAAGGATCAGCTCGCAGAAGCTGGAATCCGGGCAATGGATGTTTATGGCTACGGCTACATCGAGACCGCTATCAGCGCGCTTTACGCCGCCGAGTTTGGGAGCGAACCACTGGCGGCGACGGCTTGAGTGTCTCGTCCCAACCGAATCAGGAGTTGAGAAATGGCCTTCAAGATCATCGCCTCGCAATGCACGCAATGCGGTGCCTGCGAGTTCGAATGTCCATCGAGTGCGATCAAATTCAAGGGCGAGACCTACGTGATCGATCCCGAGCAGTGCACGGAATGCAAGGAGGCCTTCGATACCCAGCAATGCGCCTCGGTATGCCCGGTGCCGGGGACCTGCATTCCCGCCTAACCTCCAATCGGGTCAGCGGCACGGTCGGGGTCGCTTCCGGGGCACGCCATGACCTCCTTTGTTAACGAACTGCAGCCGCGAGAAAGGAAGGAAGGGGATGGGCCTCGGACGCGAACAGGAGGTCGAGATCCGCAAGCCTCCACGATTTATGCCGGGCGAGCGGGTCCGTGCCACACGCCACATAAAGAATGACGGCACTTATCCCGGTAGCGAGATAGGCGCAAACCTCGTGCGGAAGGGCGATGAAGGCTATGTGCGCGACATCGGCACCTTTCTCCAGCAGTTCTACATCTATGCGGTCGAATGGTTCGATCGCGGCACCGTCGTTGGCATGCGCGCCCACGAACTCATCAGCCTCGACAAATCCGGGGATCCTTGTGCCGAAATCACTTGTGGTCACTAACAAGGGAACAGCCCGATGAAGGTTATGATCCGCAAGACCGACGCCGGCCTATCGGCGTATGTGCCCAAGAAGGATCTCGAAGAGCCGATCATCGGCGTCGAGAATGAAGAGCTATGGGGAGGGTCTATAACGCTCAGGAACGGCTGGCGGCTCGTTCTGCCCGACCTTCCGCGAGATACACCTTTGCCGATCACCGTCGAGGCAAGAAAGATTTCCGACGAGGATTGATGCCGCAGGTCGGCAACCTGAGAGCGTCAACGGGAAACAAGCATGAATAAGATTCTGGCCTTGGGCCATCTTGTGATCAATCGGGACAGTCATGCCGCAAAGCAGCTTAACCTGCTGAAGAAGGCTCTCTGCGCCGATGAGATCATCCCGTATCTGGGTCCCGACCTGCTTCGGCTTAGGTACGGGGAACCACCGGTACCGCACACGCCGCAAGCCGTTGCCGCCGCATTCAACGCGCGGGCGCCCGCTCCTTCCAAGATTCGCACCAATATGTGGTCGGTCGCTCAATTCATCGAGCAGCGCCGGCATCGGCGGACGCTCCAAGCCTGGATGGCTGAGATATTCGCAGGGCCGGTGGCGCCGACCGTTTTCCATGCCTGGCTCGCGACACTTCCCCTCTCGCTGATCGTCGATACCTGGTACGACGGCGCCATGCGCGCGGCCCTCATAGACACCGGCCGCACTGATGTCGTCGAAATTCAAGGCGTCACGCGGGCGCACGCAATTGGCGACGTTTGGACGAAAACGTACGATTTGTCTGGAACGGAACTCCAACCAGACTCGGCGGCAACGACGGTCCTCTATACGCCGCACGGCAGCGTCAAGCCGGCGGCAAACTTCCTTATCGCAGATTCGGATTACGTCGAGGCCCTCACCGAAATCGATATCCAGACTCCGATCCCTCGAGCCGTGAAGGAACGGCGCACCAAGCGCGGTTTCTTCTTCTTCGGCTGCCGGTTCGACGACCAGATGCTGCGCACCTACGCCAGACAGGTCATCAAGCGCTCAAGCGGCCCGCACTTCGCGGCTATGGATTCGGCAACGCTGACCAAAAACGAACGCCGCTTCCTTGCAGCAAACGCAATCACGGTCATAGACATGCCGGCAGGCGAAGCCGCGGCTCAACTGGTTGGGACAGGCGTCTAGCAGGGTGGCCAGCTTTGCATATCAGGGTTCATTTGACGGGAGAGTCATCCAGCTCAAGGCCCCCCAAGATCAATCTGGAATGCACCCTCGAACGGTAAGGATATTCGGGGCGTGACGAAGCCCAGGAATTCGCTCGCGCACGTAAAGGCGGCCGCTTCGGACCGGGGCTTGAGCACGATAGCGCGCCTTACCCGGATGAATTTGCGGCATTCTTGGCAGGTCGCCGTCGCTATCGGCTCGACACTCGTCGCGGCATCGCTCCAATTGCTAATCCCCGAGCTCCTCGGCCAGGCCATCGACCAGACCCAGACCGCCGTCAGCGGGGGTGCCAGCGGGGCGGCAGCGCAAGAGGCGCTGCGGACCTCGGCTTTCGTGCTGCTTGCCGTCAGCGTGCTGCGCGGCCTTTTCACGCTGGCTCAGAACTATTTTGCCGAAGCGGTCGGACATCACGTCGCGTATGAACTGCGGGTAGCTTGTTATGAGAAGATCCAGCGGCTCAGCTTTTCTTTTCATGACCAGGCGCACTCGGGCGATCTGATTACGATCGGCATGCTCGATGTGGACGGCGTGCGGACGTATCTTTCTACCGCTCTGGTTCGAGCCGTCCTGCTCGTCATGTTGATCGGGATCGGCGCCTATATGTTGATTTCCACCAACGTGGTTCTTGGCCTCCTCGCGCTGAGCTTCGTGCCCTTCGTCGGGTGGCTCTCATCAATCACCCAGCTCAAGCTGCGCGCCACCTGGCTTGACCTGCAGGAGCGGCTTTCGGTCCTCAGCCGCGTCATGGAAGAGAATTTCGGCGGCATCCGGGTTGTTCGCGCCTTTGCGGCGCAGGCCTACGAGATGCTGAAGTTCGACCGCGCATCAAAGAGTGCGCTTGGCCTCATGCACGAACGTGTTGAGATTTACGTGCGCAACATTTCCGCGATGAATTTCTCCTTCTTTTTAGCGATGGGACTGGTCCTTTGGATCGGCGGGAACAAAGTCATTGCGGGCGAAATCAGCGTGGGCAAACTTGCGACGTTCCTGACCTTTATGACCATCTTACAGATGCCGGTTCGCCAGATAGGCTTGATGGTCGACGGCTTCGCCCGCGCCTCGACGTGCGGTTCGCGCCTGTTCGGGTTGCTCGATCTGGATATCGCGATCAAGGACACAGCAGACGCTAAACCGCTCGAAATTAGAGAAGGCACCCTGCGCTTCGACAATGTTTCATTCGCCTATCCCGACGCCGAGAACCGCCCATTTCTGAAGAATATTAGTTTCGAGGCCCGCAAGAGCGAAACGATCGCTATTGTCGGCCCGCCCGGCTCCGGCAAGTCGACGATGGCTCATCTGGTCCCTCGTTTTTACGACGTTGCCGGCGGCGTCATCACGCTTGACGGCCAGGATATCCGCGAGGTCACCCTCGCCACGCTTCGCAGGGCGGTCGCGGTCGTGCAGCAGGATGCATTCCTTTTCACTACGACGATCGAAAACAATATCGCCTATGGCGATCCCTGGGCCAAGGAACAGTGGATCGAGCGAGCGAGCGAGTCAGCTCAGCTTCACGACTATATTCTCGGCCTGCCGGCCGGCTACAAAACGGTGGTGCGCGAGCGCGGCGTTTCCCTTTCGGGCGGCCAGCGTCAGCGCCTGGCGATCGCTCGCACGATGATGATGCGCCCGTCGGTCATCATCTTCGACGACTCGACTGCCGCGATCGATGCAGCCACAGAGCAGCGCATTCGGCGCGCCATGCGACTCTTTGCCAAGGATCGCGTGACCATCATCATCGGCCACCGGCTGAGTTCGCTCATGCATGCCGACCACATCCTGTTTATCGAGAACGGCGAGATTGTCGAGCGTGGCACTCATGAAGACCTTCTAGCGAAGGGTGGACGCTATAAGGCCCTTTACGATCTCCAGGTGCGCCCACCTGATGACATGCTGCCCGAACAAGAGGGGGCGAGCTGATGCTCCAAACCGGACAAGTCGAGACGGAACGCAACGACGCCCGCGACCACGACCGGCGTCCGCCGCATGCGGTCGTCGGCTCGCACCACATCGAAGAGGAGATATTCGGGCGGGCGTTTGATAAGAATATCGTACGACGCATTTGGGTGTTCGTCCGGCCCTACCGCACAAAACTGATCATCTCGGTTGCTGCGATGTTGATCCTGACCGGCACGCAGCTTCTCGTCCCGCTGACCATCCGCTTTGCGATCGACCACGGCCTGCACCCGGAAAGTGGCGATCGGTCGGCCCTGCTTGCAGCCGCCTGCGCCTTCCTTCTCACCATTTCGGTCAATTTTGCCGTCAGCTATACGCAAGAGATCGTGGTCTACAAAATGGCGCAGAATGTTCTGTTCGATATGCGCCGCGCCACGTTCGGCCATCTGCAGGACGTGGCGCTTTCTTTCATGGACAAGACAGAGGTAGGACGGCTGATGTCGCGTCTGCAGGGCGACGTTAATTCTATGCAGGAATTCCTTGAGACGTCAGTCTTTTCGCTGGGCGACATCACTCTTCTCTTTGGCATCATCTTCGTCATGCTGTGGCTCGACGTTCGCTTGGGGCTCCTTACGCTCTCAGTGCTGCCGGTTCTCCTCATCGTGCGCATCTTCTGGCTGCCGCGCGCCCGGGACGCCTTCATGGCCGCCAATGAGGCCAATTCGGTTTCCAATGGCGCGCTGGCTGAAGCCATTCACGGCGTACGGGCAGTGCAGTCGATGGACCGCCAGCAGGTCAACTTAATTCTTTACGATGACAAGGCTCACGCCAGTCTCATGACACATCTGACCGCCGCCAAATACGCTCAGATCATGGTGCCGATCGTCGATAGCCTTATGGGCGTTGCCATGGCTGTCGTCATCGTCATCGGCGGCTCGATGGTCATGAACGACCGCATTGACGTGGGTGCGATGGTCGCTTTCCTCTTCTACATCCAACGCTTCTTCGATCCGATCCGCTCGCTCACCTTGCAATATTCGATTATGCAACGCGCGATGGCGTCGGGAAAGCGCCTGACCGACGTGCTTGACGTCAAGATTGAGGTCCAGGACAAACCGAACGCCAAGGTGCTTTCGCCCGAGATGGACGGCTCGATCGAGTTCAGGAACGTTACTTTCGGCTATGATGCCAAGCATCCGGTATTGAAGGACGTGTCGTTTCGGGTCAATCCCGGCGAAACCGTCGCCCTGGTCGGCCCGACCGGTTCAGGTAAATCGAGCGCAGTGGCCCTCGTCCGCCGCTTCTATGATGTCCAGGAGGGCCAAGTGCTGGTCGGCGGATATGATGTGCGCGATCTCACCCAGGAATCGCTTGGCCGTCAGGTCGCCATGGTCCTGCAGGAGCCGTTCCTTTTTACCGGCACGGTTTTCGAAAACATCCGCTACCACAAGGCTGAAGCCACGCGCGAAGAGGTAATCGAGGCCGCCATGGCGGTCGGCGCGCATGGCTTCATCGTGCGCCTTCCTGGTGCATACGATGCCGCTCTAGGTGAACGCGGTGGCAATCTCTCGCTGGGCCAACGCCAGCTTATCAGCTTCGCGCGCGCTCTCGTGGCAAATGCCAAGATCCTCGTCCTCGACGAGGCAACGGCCAATATCGACAGCTACACGGAAATGCTAATCCAAAAGGCACTGGTAAGGCTCCTCGAAGGCCGCACGGGCCTCGTCATCGCCCATCGCCTTGTCACGGTCCGAGGCGCCGACCGTCTCATCGTTCTCCAGAATGGCAAAGTCGCCGAAACCGGCAAGCACGACCAGTTGATCGCCAGAGGCGGTCTCTATTCCAAACTCTACAGGCTCAACCACGCCTCGTTCGACGACACGCCCGATGAGCAACTCGACACCTCCGAAGCAGCGGACTACAGATCTGAGGCGCGAAGCTCCGAGGAGCCAGCGCATTCGTGCAAGCGCTTTGCCGAGCGGTGATAGCCGACGCGTCGCCGGCTTTGCACAAGCAGACGTTAAACAGCGAGAATGACTGGATCCATGCCGCACCGGCTGGCATGACGAGGAGGCAGCTAAGCCAAACGTGCTCGCTCCACGACAGAAGCAAGCAGCTGATCGCCAGTGTAAAAAACGCACCGCGAACGACCCATTCGTTGGAGAGAATTTCGCGGGCGCGTCCGATGAGGAGCGCGCCACAGATCGCTCCCAAACCGAAAAAGCCAAGCATGACCCCGTAGGTGACCGCAGTGCCCTTAACCTGTTCGCGAACAACCAACGGCAGGAGAGCCAAAATGACGACTGCGGTGAGGCCGAAAATGAAACTCCGGCACATCAGTTTGAGAAGGTTTGGCGACAGAAGCACATAGCGGAATCCTGCCGCTATCGCGCTTCCGAAAGCCTCCCGCGGCAGCGCTCGTCGCGCCGGTACAGTTTTCCAGCGTAACAGCGCGGCGATCAGGGCGACGTAGCAAAATACATTGAAGAGAAACGCGAAGGCCGCCCCGGCGGTCGCCACGATTATGCCGCCAATCGCCGGTCCGATGCTGCGCATGAGGTTGTAGCTCATGCCGTTGAGCGCAACTGCGCTTGGGAGGTCTTCGCGAGGCAGGATATCTCCCATCGAGGCTTGCCACGACGGATCGTGCAATGCCCAACCACAGCCGATCAGGAACGTGAGACCCAAAAGGGTCCAGGGTGTGATTTCCCCGGCGTAGGTCAAGAGCGCCAGGGACGCTGATACGCAAACCATCAGCAGTTGCGCCATTAGCATGATTCGGCGACGGTCAAAGCTATCCGCAAGCGCTCCGGCTGCGAGCGAGAAGATCATGTAGGGCAAGGTGGTCGATGCCTGTACGAGCGCCACCATTCCATGGGAGCTGGCAATACTCGTCATCAGCCACGCAGCCGCCACACCTTCAACTAGCGTCCCAAGATTCGAAACAAGGGCCGCCGACCACAGAGAACGGAATGTCTTGTGCTGAAAGGGTACGAGTGGAGATGTTCTCTTCGCCATTGTGGGAAGCTTCGGAATCGACCGCGAGGCTGGATCTCTTCAGCTCACTCAACCACGGCCTCGCGGCTCAAGCCAAGCTGCCACAGTGAGCGCGCCTGCTAACCCAGGCAGATAGTTGTGGGCTGACGCTAAATCGCTGGCGAGATCGGCCGTTATCATCTGCTGGCGAGTTCTTCATGCGCACTGAACACAATCGAGATGCAGCAGTTTTTCAATTTCAAGAAGAGTTCCCAACTTCCCCGACGGCAAGATGCGACATCTGATCCGATACTGCACCGCCCCGCAGCTTCGGACGCTCAAGCGTTTCCGAGCCGAATGCACCCACTCCCGTAGCGTTGCATTCCATTCTCCTCGCGCGGAGGCCTGCGCTCGGCCCGCTTGCGAACACTGGCGCGACCGGTATCACTTGCTCGTCGAGGGACTTTTACGATAAAGCTCGGCGCGAACCAGGAAGCGCCAGGAGTTCCGAGCGGCGACTTCATTCTTCTATTCGTTTCTCATCAGGAAGGAACTATGAGGCGGCAAACGCGACCATTCACCGTGGAAGTCAAACAGAAGCGCCGTTATAAAAAAGCCGCCCGTTCCATCTGGGGCGATTTCGACATCGCTGCGGCGATGGGCGAAACTTCAGAGGAACTCCAGAAGGTTCAACTGTCCAATCGTCAGCTTGTTGACTCTACTGTCGCGGCCCTTGATGCTGAACCTTTGCACAAACCGCAAATGGAGAATTTCATGGCAAATCGCCTGGAAACCGAAACAGCAGTAATTCCTACCGAACCGGCAGCCGAAGCGGAGAAGTCAAAATCGAGGGCGAGAACACCGCGGTCGAGGAAGCCAAAGGCTGAGCCGAGCGCGCTTGGCCGTAAGAACGGCGCCAAGCCGACATCCGCGACCACTGAAGCACCGCCATCGGCACGGACAGGCCGCAAGGTCTACTCCGTAAAGGAGCGCGGCCAGAAGCTCGCTCAGATCGAGACGTTGATCGGCGGCGGCGCCACTCTCAAGAGCGCGGTGAAGCAGGCCGGCATCTCGGAACAGACATATTATCTTTGGAAGAAAGCGGCGACGCCTGCAGCGGACAGCGACGAGCTGAAGGATCTCGTCGCGCTCGAGGAAGAAAACAAGCGGCTGAAGAGCCTGCTTGCGGATCGTCTGCGCAAGGAAAATACGGAACTGAAGAAAAGGCTTGGGCTGGATTAATTCAGCCTGAGCTTGCGGCTTCCCATATCGGCGCGCTGCCAAGGCGATGTCGTGCCGTCTTTCGCTGCGTTGCGGTGAACGACCGGGTTGGGTGACTGGGTTCACCGTTCATCGGCGGCGGCCAGAACGATCGACATTGTCGACGTGGCCAATTTTGCGGCAGTAGACTGGTGATCGATCCATTTCCTTCCGAGGATGAATTGCCGACTTTTCTCTTGAAGCGTCATCGGGCTGACAACACATTCTGCAATGGTCGGCGGGTGTCGATGACGCCGCTTCGCAAGTCGGCTGTTCAGCAGGTCGGGAGGAAACGAAATGAAGGCGCAGGCCTTCGGCAGTCCGATTTTCGTGAAGCGTGCCGCCTATGTCGTGCAAGAGATTGCGGACCTCGAGGACGCCATCGATTTTCTCGATGAGTGGCCCGAAGATCGCAGGGACCTGATTCACGAGACTGCCTTTAAAGCATGTTTTGACGCTTATGATGGGAACAAGCCCTTAAGCGCAGCCCGCGCTGCCTTTTGCGGCTTTGCGAAACGGGCCGCCATATTGGAAGATCCAACCTCGGCGATGCAGTGGATTGCCGCCTGCAAGACGGGCAGTGGCAAACGGTCCGTGTGAACAGCGACGTTGAGCGAGGGGGCTGGGAACGTGGGGCAATGTGGTCCCGTGAAGTGTCGCGTCCAGAAAACCAGTTCTAACCATCGTCCGGAAACGGCGTCCGACCTAGGCAGGCATAGCGATGGAATCCCACGTCGGCCACGCGCTGCAAGGCTATGGTCTGGCAGCGGGCTGGTTGCTGGTAGACGCCGCGGGCGACTCCTTCGAGCCGCCCTACGCCACGTATTCATGGTCAGTCAAATCGGGTCATGATTTCAGAATGAATCGTCACTGCAGTGTACAGAGACGCTTCCAATGGCAAATCCCCAAACGCGATCTGGCAAAGAAGATAGTTGGCCCCAGCCACTTCCAACTGACCAAGAAGAGCGTCCCGCACAAAAGCTGCCGTTCCCGCTATGCACAGTTCACTTTCAATCGCCGCTTCGAGGGTCAGCGGCAGGTTTGGTGGAGTTGGAATGCCATTGAGGTCGTAAAGAAACTTGAAGCTCTTGAGCCATGTTTCATAAGCAGGTGCCGCGATCGAATAGGCATGCGTGTCAGAACGCCCAATCACGATCATGCGCAGCAATCCTAGCAACGGCGACGGATTACCTTTGTCAGTGGTTTCCTCCCGCTTGGCGCGGAAGGCGTCGGTAACTTTGCGTACGGAGGAGCTATGCCCCACGCACGCGAGATTTGCGCCATTCGCGGCTGCCCAACCTGCCGATTCGGGTCGATTGGTGGCGACCCATGTCGGAGGACGCGGGCGCTGACGGGGTCTAAGCGTCAAGGGAACGCTATTCAGCTCAAAGTGGCGGCCCCGATAGGATAACTTCCCGCCCTTCAGGGCGGCGATTACGATTTCGCTGGCTTCCGAATAACGGCCTGGCACTGCGTCCGCGCCAATCCCAAAATAACCCAATTCGGCTGAGAGAGAGCCTCGCCCTATACCGAGCTCCACCCTACCACCGCTCAACCGGTCGAGCATACAGATCTCTTCGAACGCCCGAAGCGGATGGTAAAGGGTAAGGAGCATCACAAGCGGACCCACACGCAGCTGGCGGGTGCGCTGTGCGACGCTCGATAAGAAGAGATTTGGCGACACACCTCTCCCATGGGGGGTGCAGTGGTGCTCTGCGAGATGATATGCATAAAAGCCGAGGTGATCGCAGGCCTCCGCCAGCTTGAGACGATCGGCGCATTGTAGGCCGATGTCGCGACCGTCCTCATCCAAGTGATCGAAGATTCCGAAGGTCGGCTTCGAAGGCAAGACGTTTTTCACTCTATTGTCTCCGGAGTTTTGACGCGGAAGGTCCTTGCTTCGAACGACGCTCGAAACGCTCAGAGCAACGACATATTTTTGCGAAGCAACCCCTGTCCGCGGGGATATAAATATGATTTCTATAGGCAGATGGATTATACTTGCTGCTTTAGTATTATTAGTATATCAGACATCTCAGACAGCAGTATGTCCATTTGTTCTCTTGTGCCTATGCTTACTCTTATGTGTTCTTTCAAAAATGAGTCGGAAAAAGCCGCGACCAGTACTTTCCGCCGCTTCAACGTTTTTTGCCACCACCTACCGTCTCGTCCTGGCGGCACGCGGGCTAGCAAGAAATTTGCATGCGAAGGCGTTACGGAAAATCCCAGTTGCGAGAGCGCGAAGGACACGCGCTCCCGTTCCTGCTTGATGTATCTGTGGTTCTCTTCATAGGCGTCGCGATGCGCAAGGATGCTGACGCCAACCGCATGGCCGATCACGTTCATGTTGAAAACATTTTGGATGTTGCGCAGCCTTCCAATGATTTCGGGGTGCCCCAATCCAAAACCGATACGGATACCGGCGGCGGCGTAGCTTTTTGAAAATGTCCGTAGGAGCAGAATATTGGGATAATGATCGATAAGGCGCAGGCCATTATCCGGGGCGAAGTCGACATAGGCCTCATCCAGAACAATCAGGCGATCCGACTGCGCCGCGAGGCGTTCGATCTCGGCCACCGAAACGAATGTTCCAGTTGGATTGTTCGGATTAGCTAGAAGAATGAATTTGGCGCCTTCTGCGGGACCAGAGAGCAATTCCTTTACCGGCAGGACATCAGATTGACCGCATTCGATTTCAAGAAATTGAGCCCCCTGCAACATGGCGAGTTTGCGGTTGAACGAAAAGCCCGGCGATAGCATCGCCACGCTGTCGCCAGGGGCGAGGAAGGCTCTGTAGATGAGTCCCAGCAGCTCGGAGGATCCGTTTCCGGCAATCACTTGATCCTTGGTGAGGCCGTAGGCATCAGCCGCCGCTTCCCTCAAACCGATGTTGTCGTGTTCTGGATATAGATACTGCTGCTCAAGGGCGGCAATTGCACTTTGCATTACGACTTCCGGCATCGGAAATGGATTCTCGTTCGTATTCAACCGGACGCAGCTATCGTCCAGCGAATGGCGATCGGAGGGCAAAGGCTTTAGTTCCCTTGGCACCTGCGAAAACGACGAAAGCACGCTTTTTAGTTTTGTTCCCGACATATCCTCTCCAGTCGACTTGAGGGCTCAATCATCCACCCTCAACTTGCTCATGTTTAGCTCCCCACCAATTTCGCTACTTCCTGTATAAGTGCGAATAATCCTTTTTGTCTGAGGTCATTTCAAACTCAGAATAGCTTTCTTGTAAGAGCCAATTAATGTTCGTTCCTATTGCTAACAACACTGTCTCATCGATTTCATCTGCCTCCGAGCGATGGTTTTAAAGGGGCATGACGAAACGTCTATTTCTGAGGCTATATGCATGCCTCGCCGTTTGTTCATCGACATATTGGAGGCTGGTTGCGAAGCGGCGTTGATCTGCGCCAGATTGCTTTTCGACCACGGCTAATGAGGCGCCACAGTATTTCTACCGCTCGCGTCAATAGCCGGCCAGGACCGCCCGATCCTCGTGCTGGATTTCCCGGGGTCGATTCGTTTGAATCTCTATGGTCGACACGGCGCCGGTGAACAGCGCTCCAGGCAAAAACCCGCATAGTGATGAACGTTGTTTGCTCAAGCGCGATTGGGCTGCTGTCGCCGCGTTTGTTTTCATCAATCCGCGAGTCCTCGCTTGGTGTCTGCGGCTTGCCCGTGCTGTGGTGGTGACCGATCCGGCGAAGGGACGGGTCGCAACGAGGCGGCCTCACTTGGCGGCTGCGGGACGGGTGGCTGGCCGGCCAATGTCTCGGCAAGATGATGCCCTGCAAACGCGGCTTCCAACTGCGCCTGATCCAATTCGCCTTCCCAACGGGCGATCACGAGCGTTGCCACGGCATTGCCGATGATGTTCGTAAGGGCCCGGCACTCGGACATGAAACGGTCGATACCGAGGATCAATGCCATGCCAGCCACCGGAACGGACGGCACCGCAGAAAGAGTAGCGGCCAGCGTGACGAATCCGGCGCCGGTGACCCCCGCCGCTCCCTTAGAGGAAAGCATAGCAACGAGTAGCAACAGGATCTGATCGCCGATCGAGAGATCCGTATTCGTCGCCTGGGCGATAAAGAGGGCCGCGAGCGTCATATAGATGTTGGTGCCGTCCAGATTGAAGGAATATCCCGTCGGAATGACCAGGCCCACGACTGAACGCTTGGCGCCAGCCTTCTCCATCTTCTCCATGAGAGTGGGCAGCGCGGCCTCCGAGGAGGACGTTCCAAGAACCAATAGCAGCTCTTCCTTGATGTACCGGATGAGAGAAACGATCGAGAAGCCATTGAAACGGCAGACCGCGCCGAGAACGATAAACACGAAGAGAAAAGCCGTGAGGTAGAACGTCCCGATCAGCATTGCGAGATTGACGACGGAGCCGATGCCGTATTTGCCGATTGTGAAGGCCATGGCGCCGAACGCGCCGATCGGGGCAGCCTTCATCAGGATACCAACGAGCGCAAAGATCGGCACGGTGAGCGCCTGGAGGAAGGAACTGATCGGCTTGCCCGTCTCTCCAACCATCGCAAGCGCAATGCCAAACAGGACCGAGAAGAAAAGGACCTGAAGGATGTCGCCGTCTGCAAAGGCGGCCACAATCGTGGTCGGAATGATGTTCATCAGAAAGCCCGTCACGGACTGCTCGTGGGCCTTTGCGGCATAGGGATTGACGGCTTGGATATCGAGCGAGGCCGGATCAATGTTGAGGCCGGCGCCCGGTTGAACGACATTGGACACGATGAGGCCGACGATCAGTGCCAGCGTCGAGAAGGTGAGGAAATAGACCATCGCCTTGCTGGCTACCCGGCCGACCTTTTGAAGGCTGTGCATGCCGGCGATGCCGGTCGCGACGGTCAAAAAGATCACCGGTGCGATGATCATCTTGACGAGCTTGATGAAGGCGTCACCAAGCGGCTTCATGTTTTCGCCGATTTCGGGGTTGAAATGGCCGAGCGCGACGCCCAGGGCGATGGCGGCAATCACCTGCACGTAAAGCCGTGCATAGAAAGGCTTGCGAGGCGCGGCGTTTGCGTTGGGGCCCTTTGCGGTCAACATAAATCTCTCTCCCAGACCGGATCTCGGCAGTGCCTCTCCTCCCCGGGTTATTCCCGATCGCTGCGCTCCGGTCGGACGCTGCTGCGCTGTTCGTCGCAAGACATATGCCAACCGGAGAGGCCGAGCGGATCGCGCAATTTCGGATGTTTTCAGGGAGGTTGCGCCACGCACATGTGTGAATTTCCGCACTCAGTGGTTCCATTTGGCGAAATCCGGCACTAAGGTTGAGTCTGGAGAACGCGGTAGCAAACGACGGCATCAGCGAGGGTGGCTTGCATAAGGCCCCGTTCAACTTCCCTGGCAGATTGGGCACCGGCAGGTTTCTCTGGCTTGTGGTTTTGTTTGCACTTCTTGGTCCGGGGCTCGGTTTTTTTGTTTTTGCAGCCGGCCGTATTGCCGGCACCAAAGCTGAGTCAGACCTACGCGACCGTGCTCTTGCCGCGCGCCCACTTGCAGCCGACACTTTGAAAGGAGACGTCGAGAAGCAGCGATTAATTCCGCGCGTCTTGGCTCGTGATGGTGCGGTCCAGGAGATGCTTCGCAGTCCGGGCACCGGTGGGGAAGCTGCGCTGGATGAAAAGCTTCGAGCCATCGCGCGCGACGCCGCCTCTTCAGTCATCTACGTCATCAACAGTGAGGGAACGACGGTTGCTGCGAGCAATGCCGGCGAGCCCACCAGTTTTGTCGGCCGCGATTACCGTTTCCGTCACTACTTCGTTGAAGCGATGGCGAGCGGCATGGCCACGCAATACGCACTCGGTACCGTTAGCAAGCGCCCCGGCCTCTTCTTGTCGAGCCGGATCGATGGACCGGAGGGGCCACTCGGTGTCGTCGTGGTGAAGGTCGAGCTCGACCGTGTGGAGTCGAGCTGGCGCGAGAGCGGTTTCGTAGTCTTCACGAGCGACGAGCGCGGCGTCGTCCTTTCGACCAGCGTGCCTCAATGGCGTTTTGGCACTCTCTCTCCTCTTTCCAAAAAAGAGGCAAAAATCGCCCGCGATCGTCTGCAGCTGCCTGGCGCGGCGTTCGAGCCCGTTCCGCTTTCGCACCGCGGCGGCAACCTGGTCACCGCAAGTAACGCCGACAAGGCAGCCGGCTTTGTCACGGTTTCGCAGGATCTCGGCAAAGTGGTCCCAGGTTGGCGGCTGTCACTGCTCATTCCTGCCGATGCAGAGATTTCCGCGGCGATGATGACAGCCCGCGCGACAGCACTGCTTGCCCTCGTGCTCGTGGCATTTGCCGTTTCCGTTATTGTTCGACGGCGCCGGGCGATCCGACAACGGCAGGACGCGCTTGCGCACATGAACGCGGAACTGGAACATCGCGTCAACTTGCGTACGGCAGAGCTCCGCCGCTCGAACGAAGCGCTCGCAGCTCAGATAGCCGAGCGCGAGAATGCCGAGGCAAGGGTGCGCCGGTTATGTGAAGAACTCTCTCAGGCGAATCGCCTCTCAATTCTTGGACAGATCGCAGCCGGAGTTGCTCACGAGATTAACCAGCCGGTGAACGCAATTCGCACCTATGCCGAGAATGCTTCACGTCTTCTCCAAGGCGACAGGCCGCGAGAAACCGCCGGGAATTTGAAATCGATCATCGCTATAACGGGACGTATCGGGGCGATCACCGAAACGCTGCGGTCGTTCTCTCGCCGCGCAACCGGTTCCGTGGGGCCAATATCGGCGGAGGAGGCGATCGACGGGGCGCTTTCGCTCCTTTCGGGCCGCATCCGCGAATGCGGCGTGACGATCGAACGGCAACGGACAGATCCGTCTCCGACGGTGATGGCAAGTTTCGTTCGGCTGGAGCAAATCCTGGTCAATCTCTTGCAGAATTCGCTCGATGCCCTGAAGGGCCTGCCGGAGCCGCGGATCGAGATAGCACTTGCCCAGAACAAGGAAACAGTCACCATTTCGGTTCGAGACAACGGTGCCGGCCTCGCCCCTGAAATTCGCAAGAGCCTCTTCATGCCGTTCACCACAAGCAAGGAAAAGGGGCTCGGCCTTGGCCTGCTTATTTCAGAGGAAATCGCCCGCGAGCTCGGCGGCTCGTTGCGACTCGATGCCAGCCACGAGAGGGGGACTTCCTTCACAATCGAATTGAGGCGCGCCGAATGAGTGGCGAAAAAGGGCCTGTCATCTTCGTTGACGACGACGAGGATCTGCTGCCCGCTGCAGGGCAGATGCTGGAACTTGCCGGCTTTAGCCCTATCGTCGTCAATTCCGCCGAGGCCGCACTCGCCAGAATCGACGAGAACTTCAATGGTCCCGTCGTCAGCGACATCCGCATGCCCAGAATGAACGGGCTTCAGCTCTTTGACCGGGTGAAAGCAATCGATACGGACATCCCTTTTGTCCTTATCACTGGGCACGGCGACGTCGAACTCGCCGTTGCCGCCATCAAGGACGGCGCTTACGATTTTATCTCCAAGCCATATGAGACCGACCGGCTTTTGGTGACGCTGAATCGCGCTTCCGAAAACCGGCACCTGGTCCTCGAAAACAGGCGCCTCAGGGATGCGGTCGTCCGATCCGCGGGCGATATGCCTCTCTTAGGGAACGCGCCGAGTATGACATGGCTGCGAGAAACGATTCGCCAGATCGCCGATACGGATGTTGACGTCCTTGTGGAGGGTGAAACCGGCACGGGTAAGGAGGTGGTCGCGGATCTGCTTCACCGCTGGAGCAGACGAAGTACCAAGCCGTTCGTGGCCTTGAACTGCGGGGCGCTGCCCGAAAGTGTCATCGAAAGCGAACTTTTCGGCCACGAAGCAGGTGCGTTTACCGGTGCGCACAGGCGTAGGATCGGTCGCCTCGAATACGCGAATGGCGGCACGCTATTCCTCGACGAAATTGAGTCCATGCCGCCTGCACTCCAGATTAAACTCCTAAGGGTACTCGAGACCCGCCAGGTCACGCCACTCGGAACCAACGAAACCCGCAGCATCAATGTTCGTGTCGTGGCTGCGACGAAGGTCGATCTGAGCGATCCGGCCGCCCGCGGTGACTTCAGGGAAGATCTATATTTCCGTCTGAACGTCGTGACGGTCAATATTCCGCCTCTTCGCGAGCGGCGCGAGGACATCCCGATCCTCTTTGCGCATTTCTTGGAACGCGCGTGCAAACGCTTCGGCAAGCCAGTGTGGGAGATAACCGCGGCCGTGCGTAATCATCTCATCGGCCATGATTGGCCCGGCAATGTCCGCGAACTTGCACATTTCGCGGATCGGGTTGCATTGGGACTTGAAGGGGCGCCTAATTCGCCCCCTGGAAAAAGAGACGCTGAATTAAGTCTCTCTCTTTCCGAAAAGGTTAGTTTTTATGAGGCGACCGTTATCCGCAACGCATTGCGGGAATGCGATGGCGACGTGAGGAGGACGACCGAGTTTCTGCAGGTGCCCCGCAAAACCTTCTACGACAAGCTGAAACGCTATGGAATAATTCCGGGCGCGTATCGAAGCAGCCGCGATTGTTCGAAATCTTCTTGAACTCGCCCGTCGCCGAAAGGCTGCTATGGGCTTGTGGGCACCGGGAAAATGAAAGCTGCTTGCGCCCAACAATACACTTCTCCGGTGCGGATACGTCAGCGGCGCGCTCTGGCGGTGTGCGGATCGTCTCGCGAGAGGGGGGGCGCCTGATGATCGGGCCGTTTGGGATCAGTCCTTTTTGGCTCCGAGACCTGAAAGACCTCGTGCTGCATATGTGTTCTTTCGGTTGATGCGTGTCGATGCAGTTGCGTCGAACTGCCAACGAGCACGCACCGTAATCGCCGAATCCGGCGAAGAAGGGATCTACTGCGACATCGCGGCATCAACCGCAGACTGACACATTCTGTCAAATTCCGTGACCCCGTCCTGTATGTTCCCCATGACTTCCTGTTAGACTCGAATCATGACTAAGCGCCCCACAATTGCAGATCTCGCCCGCGAAGCCGGGGTTAGCGTAGCGACCGTCGATCGGGTTTTGAACGGCCGTCGACTGGTGAGGGAACAGACCGCACGACGGGTCTGCGAGGCGGCCCGCGTCATCGGCTACAACGCAGCTGGTCTGATGCAGCAGCGCGCGCAGCGGATTTTGCCGGAGTACCGATTAGGCTTTATTCTCGGAATGCCGGCCGAGCATTTCTATCAGGATTTCGCGCGAGAGATCAAAGCTGCTGTCAGCGCGGCACAGTCCTTCCGGGGCATTCCAGTCGTTGAATTCGCGCCGTCGCATAGGCCTGGCGACCTGGTCGAGCTGCTCGAGGACATGGGTGCACGCTGCCACGCGATAGCGATGATGGCACCGGATCATCCAACCGTCACGGCAGCTGTCGAAGAACTCAAATCGAACGGAACCCCGGTTTTTTCGCTGCTTTCCGATTTTGCCGCCGGCGTGCGCGAGGGCTATCTGGGCCTCAACAACCGCAAGGTTGGACGGACGGCCGCCTGGATGTTTTCCAAGGTTGCAAAAAGGCCGGGCAAGGTGGCGGTCTTGGTCGTTAGCCACCGTTTTCAGGGTCCCGAATTGCGAGAAACCGGCTTTCGATCATACTTTCGTGAGAAAGCGCCGATGTTCGAGGTGCTGGACACGCGCGTGAATCTCGATACGCGGCAAACCACCTACGAGGCCACGCTCGATGTCATACAACGCGAATCCGAACTTGTCGGCTTGTATGTCGCCGGCGGAGGCACGGAGGGCGCCATCGCTGCGCTCCGGGAAGAGGGCGATGGTCGGAATCTCCTCGCGATCGTCAACGAGATCACGCCAGAGTCGCGGGCAGCACTCGCGGACGACCTCATTACGATGGCGGTTGCCACGCCCCTGCGCCCGCTTTGCCAAGAGTTGATGACGCTGATGGCCAGGGCAATCGAGACAGGCACCGCGGAGGCGCCATGGCAGACGTTTTTGCCGTTTGAGATTTATCTGCCGGAAAACATTTGAGGCGAGATTCGTTCTCTTTGAGCGGTTCGCTACGACAGAGCATAACGACAGAATTCCATTTATCTCATCACCGGAAAACGTTCATCGACTCTGCTTCCGTATTCTTCTCGTTCCGGTCTCGACGATGACCCTCTGCGAGATGAAACTGGAGAGCCGTATAACTGCGCTACCAGACCCATCACCAGGCTGATGTGAGGAGCTTGCCCACAAAGACGCTCCACGACCATAGGATTGTCTGGAAATCAGAAAGACGATCCCAACCCGAGGTTCGGCGGGTGGGGGGTCGAATGCATGCAGCAATAGACGATTGGATATGCAAAAGCCTCCGAACTGCCCAGGCAATCGCTTCTGCAATGGGTGAGAGAAAAAGTCGCCGTTCAATCGTTATGCAGCCGCCCTACTATCCATGGTGTGGATGAGTGCCATCGAAACAATTGATTTTTCGAATTTTTTGAAATGAGGCAAATCTCGATCTGACTGGTTTCAAAGCACGTCGAGCACACGTATGCAAATGGCGCTCGTAAGCATGGAAGTGACGTCCAGACTTGGGAACTCGGTGACGCGAGGAACTCAACCGGTAGGACCACGGTCTTCTTCGTCACTGTTGTGGCACTCTCACATTAGTAAAATCACCTCTATATCAGGTAGTCTATGCCGCGATATTTGCGAACCGATATTCAGGCCTTGCGAGGCTTGGCCGTTCTTCTGGTCGTTCTTTATCACGCCCGTCTTGGTCCGGGCGCCGCAGCTTATCTTGGCGTTGACATCTTTTTCGTCATTTCGGGGTTCCTGATCACAGGCCTCGTCAGGACGCATGTTGAACAATCACGGTTCAGCTTTTGGGAGTTCTACTACCGGCGTGCTAAACGCCTGTTGCCGGCTGCCTATGTCGTCATTGCGCTCACGACGATCGCTGCGCCTTTCTTCCTGTCGGAGGTGGAGCTGAAAGGGTTCCAAAACCAGGTTCTCGGGGCCCTCACATTCACCAGCAATATCGTTCTCTGGTTTCAGTCCGACTACTTCGGTGGCGCCGCCGAAACGAAGCCCCTCCTGCATTTCTGGTCGCTCGCTATCGAGGAGCAGTTTTATTTGCTGCTCCCTGCCTTCTTGGCTTTGGCTCCGAGGAGATGGTGGCTGACAGGAGTAGGCGTGCTCCTCGTTTCCAGCTTCTCGCTATGTCTTTATTTAACCTCCCGCGATCCATCCGCCGCATTTTTTCTTTTGCCGACCCGATTTTGGGAAATGGCCCTGGGGTCATTCGGGGCCTTGCTTCCCATCAGCCCCAGCGCGGCTGCCAGGCTTCCGAAGCTGCGCCTCCCGGCGGTCGCAATGCTTCTCTTTGTTGCCGTTGTCCCCACTGGGTCCCCTCATCCGGTCGATGCGGCTGTGGTTTGTCTCGCAACGCTGGTCCTCCTGCTTGCGCCCAGTAGAGATAATGTGGCGGTTCGAGGCATGGCGAGGATAGGAGATGTGTCGTACTCGCTCTATCTGATCCATTGGCCGGTGCTCGTCTTTGTGCGGGCCGCTTGGCTTGCAGATACACCTGCCCTTGCGATCTACGCGGCAGTTGCTTTCTCATTTGTCGCGAGCTGGGTTCTTCACCGTTTCGTGGAAGAGCCGTTCCGGCGGGGATATGCGACGTCCCGTTTACGGCTGGCTTCGGGTCTTGTTGCTGTATCGGTTCTGCTCGGCTTGTCGCCCTCGCTCGCCATTGCAGCGACCCAGAGCAACATTGACTTTGCCTATATCCGACGGATCAACGAAGGTTTGGGACCAGCGTGTGATTTCAGGCCCGGATCGCCTCCTCAGGAAATCCCTCGGAACTGCCAAACTACAAACAGGCCCGAGTTGCTGGTCTGGGGTGATTCATTTGCCATGGCGGTGGTTCCCGGCTTGGCCAAGACAATCGGAGAAACGGGACTGGCTCAGCTCACGATGAGCGCGTGCCTCCCTGCTGTCGGAATAGCTGGTTTCTCGAAGTCGCCGACAGCGTCTCCCTATTCCCGCGCCTTCGGCGAGAGCTGTATTCGCTTCAATGACAGCGTTTTGCGTATCTTGAAAGCTCGACCCGAAATAAAGACCGTTGTCATTTCAAGCCCGTTTGGCGTCGCGGCGCCGGGTGAATTCATGCTGCTTAAGAGGACCAAAGATACTTTCACCGAGGTCAATCTTTCTATTGATGAGGCCGTTGATGGCATCAAGGCTCTCGTCGAAGCCGTCCGCGCCTTGGGCAAGCGAGTGGTCGTTCTTGCTCCTCCACCAGTTGGGAACATCGACATCGGTGAATGTCTTGAGAGGAAGGCACGTGGAATTGTTATTGTCGGGCTTTACAGTGACTGCAAAATATACGTCGCGCAATACCGTCGAAGCCATTCCGACACTCTCGAGCTCTTGAATCAGGTGGCCTTGAAGGCTGGCGTAGAGGTCATTTCTTATCACGACTTTCTGTGCGACGGCACAGCATGCAAGACGGAGATCGATGGCAAATTCCTTTACCGGGACAGCGGTCACCTTTCCTATGAAGGATCAGAGATAATCGCTCGCCGGACAAGACTTGCCGAGAGGCTGATTGCGGCTGCTCGTTAGAGCTGATGAGATGGTTTGAAGCAGCCAGATTCGTCCCATGGTTCGAAAGCTGGAGGGTGAAGCTTGGTTAGCTAAACTAGGGCCAATGTCGGGACCCGATCAACTCGCTGGATCGAATGCGTCTGTCCTCGCAACGGCCCCCTTTTTGCAATGGAAGAGCATCAAATCGCGTAAGGAAGGGAAAGCAAGATGCACCGTCGTCACCTGATCAAAGGGTTCGTTGCACAGGGCGCTTGCCTCATCTGTGCCGCGGCCGCGCGTGCGGATGGGACCCATTGGGGATACACTGGTCAGGTGGGGCCCGAACACTGGGCCGATCTGGACAGGAAGAATTTCGTCTGTTCGGCGGGTACGCAGCAATCACCCGTTGATATTACCGACGCCGTCAAGGCCGACATGCCGCCTATCGCAGTAGATTGGCACAAGGGCCGCCGCAAGATGGTGAATAACGGCCATACCATTCAAATCAATATGCCGGAAGGCAGCACGCTGACCCGCGGCGATCGCACTTTCGAATTGATCCAATTCCATTTTCATGCGCCAAGCGAGCATCGCATAGCTGGCAAGAGTTTCCCGATGGAAGTGCATTTCGTCCACAAGGACACAAAGAGCGACAGCTTTGGTGTCCTGGGAGTCTTTCTGATACCAGGCGTGACAAATGCCAGCTTTGAAAGCCTGGCAGCAGTCTTCCCTGCGTGGCCAAGCGCGTCAATGTCCGCCGATATCGATCCCAGCGGGCTTCTCCCGGCCTCGCTCAGCTACTGGACCTATGAGGGATCATTGACGACGCCGCCCTGCACCGAGAACGTTGAATGGATGTTGGCAAAAGAACCGGTAGAGGTCGACGCTGCGGATATTGCTCGATTTACCTCGCTCTATCCCCAGAACGCACGGCCTATCCGTTCACCTAATCGGCGCTTCATCCTCGACTTCAACTGAGGCCTTAGAATGCGGCAGTAAAGAACGTTGACCGGCAGAGGAGGCGGCCGCAGAACGCGAAAGGCGACCGCCTTTGTTGCCCATCCGATGAAGATGAAAGCAGCCGGATCATTGCGGCCGAGATAACCGCAATGCAGGCCGGCTTCGTTAATGCGCCAGCGATGTGTCATCGGCACCGAGCGCATTTCGTCCACAAAAGTTTTCGGACCGCAGACTTCCGGCTCCGGGCATGATCGCCTGCCGATAGACGGGGCGAGGCTCTATTAGTTAAGGCACCGCCAATCCGCGATGGGAGCCCCGGCTGAAACCGGGTCGGCATCGAGCAACCGCTACAGATCTCCACCACCCATCCCAGATGCGGCAGCGCCTAGTCTCGGCGCCGTTGGCTTTTCGGTGGAGGCCCGCTTCTGGATCGGTAGTCGAAGCGTGCGTATCGTCCGACCGCTTTTAGCCTCGGGAGTTCGATCGCTGTTGCGCCCCACCGACATAAAGGCGTGGTCGCAGGCACGTTCCGCGCCGCAGCATCGGCCTCGTGTCGTAGCGCACCTCGCGGCGGCCATCCTGAGGCCCTACCCGCCTCTCAACTCCTGTAGGATAGTTGTGACTCACCGAAGTCAGGCATAGCCGTCTCCACGGCGCCGCCCGACATCTTCTGTCGGGTTTGTCGAGTTCACGATAGGGGCCTTCTTTAGCCGAGCCCTAGCTTTTCTTCAGCTAATCGACTGAAAAGACACCACAAAATTCCTCCTTCGGCTCAATCGATCAAACTGGCATAAATCTTGAGCATCTCCGTTGTCAGGCGGGCGGCAGCTGACTGTCGTGGTTAGTGTCACGGGTAGCAACGATGGAGGGTTGGAGCAAAGCGATGCTCTACGGTTGCGCACGCGTTGCTCTTAGCACGGTAAGACATGTGCGCACAGAACGGCCGACTAGCCTTGAAATACAACATCGCTCCGCGCGGAAGCCGCGAACAACTTCATGGAACGAGAAATGAACGCCCCCGCTATTTCAATCGCCAGCACTCGTATTCTGTGGTATAGGCGTATGTTCATCGCTGAAAGATGCCTGATTTCCTTCTCGATGGGCATCTTTGCGCTGCTTCCAGTTTACCTGTTGTCGATTGGGCGAGACGAGATCTTTTTTGGCTCGATCTCAGCAGCAGGCATGGCGACCGCCATCTTAATAGTCTTGATCAGTCCTTCGCTCGCCCGGCGGTTTGGCGTGCGAAGGCTTGCACCTATCGGCGGGCTTCTCTATGCAGCAGGCTGCGCGACCATCCTCGTAAACGAGCTTTCGGGGGTGCGCGCGACACTTCCCTACTTCCTGAGCTACATGCTGCAATCGGGTGGATGGGCGCTGCACTTCACCGTGGGCTCGATCTGCATTGCCGCCCTCTCAAGCGATGCAGACCGGTCATCGAGCTTCATGGCCTACTCTGCATTCTCAACCTTAGGGGTAACCTGCGGACCTCTGCTAAGCAGCCTCCTTACCCGGTTCACCGGCTTGGGCACGCTGGACATGTTCATTCTGGCAATGCTTGCGGCGACGGCAGGTTCCGCATTGTCATCCTGGGCAGCGCAGCATGCGGCGAACATCCGCAACGCCGATATTCCCAACAACGCCTCGCTTGCACGCGACCTTTTCACTCTGCTCTTTAGCAATTCTGCAATGTTTTTTGTACTCGTACTGCTGTCGGCAAGCATTTACACCACGTTGATAAACTTCCAAGCTCCATTTGCGAACAATTCAGGTCTTCGGTATGAAATATTTTTTGGCTCTTGGGCGATAGCAGTAGTCGGCTCTAGGTTTGCAATTGGTCCGCGCGTGAGCCGCGGTGCGGCCGATCGGATCTTACCGCTACTCCTGGGCGGGATGGTTATTTCGCTTCTCGGTTTCCACTACTCTCCGGGCCATCCTGTTATTTACGCGGTGGGATCACTAGCGACCGGCATAACCTACGGGCTATCGTATCCCCTGATGCAGGCAGAAGCTGTCCGCGTGACTGCGCCGCAGTCCCGAACCTTGGTGCAGATCATCTTCAGTCTTTCCTATTTCCTCGGCTTGTATTTCTTTCCTTTCGCTGCCGGCATCGTCTCAGTTCACCTGGGGTACGATACACTGACGTTATTAATTGCCGGCTTGGCTCTGCTGCAAACGGCTATTGCTCTTCTTGGCTATCGCATGACCCGGCGCAAGCCCGCCTCGACCGTGGCCGGCAACAAAGGCTAAAGCACGATGTGCGGGAGGTCCCACGTCGTCATCGGAGCCGGGCCAGTCGGCCGGGCGGTGGCCCTGCAACTTGCGGGCCAGCCGGACACGTTGGTTGTCCTGATTGACAGGAGCCATTCTGTGCTTGCTGCGGCGCAAGGGCTTCTGGGCGACCTCAAAAACGTCCGCTTCGACGGGTCGTTAGGTCCATGCGCTCTCTCAATCCAAGCACGATCGCTGATCATGGCTACGTCTTGGAATGACTGCCGAAATCTGGTCGGCAAACTCGCGCACCAAATGCACGAGGCAGGTCTACACACCCCTATTATTTGCGTCGGAAGGCCGGACCCCGAGGATCCTGACATCGCCCGGATGCCGCCTCACGGTCCGCCGGTAGTCTTGGGAGCGGGTCTCGAACCAGGACTGGTTGAATCGTTAATCTCACTGGCTGCAGCTGAACTAGACGGCTTAGAGAGCATCGTAACTCATTGCGGAGGGATTCCCAAAATTCCGGAACCTCCACTGAACTATGCTCTCGCCTTTGGACGTCGGCTGCCCATAGAGCAGAGGCCCGCGTTGGCTCGAGTCAATGGCCGAGCCGTAACACGAAATCGATTCGAAAGCGTGTCTTCGGTGTTCGTGGAGGGTGTCGGACTTCTTGAGGCATACGATGACGCAATGGTTCCGTCGACTGCCGCAAGCACTCATCTCAGCATCCCGACCATCCGACAATTGACTGTGCGATGGCCGGGCTTTGCGGATGGCGTTCGGATGTTGCATCGCCTCGGGCTGCTGTCCGACGAGGAGATTGAGATCGGGAGCGCCCGGCTGCGGGTCAAGCACGTCACGGAAGCGCTTTTAACTCGCCGGAGCCCAAAGGAACATAGCGACCAGGTCATCCTTGATGTGGCCATTGAGGATCGCCATCGCAAACCTGGCCGCTGGACGTGCATCCTTCGCTCCGCACTTCAGGAACGAGGCTTCTCAAGCATGGCTATCGCGACCGCGGTTCCAGTGGCCGCAGCCGTGGAATGCGTCACGCGCAAACAGTTGCGGGGTGCCATACACCCCGGTGAAGCCACTCTCGCCGAAGTCGCCTCGATGGCCCTAGGAAAAATGAGGGGAAGCCGGATGGCTGTCTTAGCCGAGCGCGCAACTGGGCTGTTGGAAACAAGCACGATTTTTGGAGCCGGACATGCAAAGGCGGAAAACACTGCTCGTGGGCAGCGGACCAGCAAACCTTGCACTGCTGACCTGCCTGAAAGAATGGGGTTCCTCAGTTCTGGATTCCCTGGAAGTCCTTGAGCGCCGCGACAGTGCAGAATGGCACCCAGGCATTGCTTTCGAGGATTCAAGGCTCCAAGTCTCCTTGTTCAAGGACCTGGCGTTCCTGAGGAATCCGGCAAGCCCATTCACTTTTTTCTCGTTCTTGCACGACAGGGAGCTTCTCTATCACTTTATTCATACGAACGAACTATATCCTTCAAGGAAGCTGTTCTCCGACTATCTGGTCTGGGTAAGCGGGTTTTTTGCGAATAAGATTTGTTTCGGCAAGGAGGCGCTGGAAGTCAGGTTCGGCGAGAAGCCATCGGGAACCCCAACCCTTGTCGTCACGGTCCGGGATGTGTCGAGCGGGGACGTTTCGGAAACCGAAGCTGACGACGTGGTCGTGAGCCTTGGGCATGAGCCATACCTTCCCCAAGAACTGGCCGTCGATCCCGGCCGTGTGGTGCATTCAAACTTCTTCCTGTCCCATGCGAACGAGGGAATGATCAACGCGAACGCTCGCGTTGCAGTCGTCGGGTCCGGGCAAAGCGCCGGCGAGATAGTCAGATTCCTTCTTCAGCATCGGGAAGTGTCGGAAGTTATCGTCGTTGGCCGGCGCCACCTCTTTGAACAGACGGACGACAACCCGTTTGTAAATGACTTCTACACCTATCCACACTCGCTAAAGTTCGCGAAGCTGCCACGCGAAGATCGCAATAGGTTTCTTACCGACACGAGGAACACGAACTTCTCCACCGTCACCAAGGACGTCCTCAAAAGCATCTACGATCTTCGCTTCGAAGACCAAGTGTGTGGACGCGATCGGCTCAGACTGTTCCCATATACGGAAATCACGGCGGCGAAGCGTGTTGAGGATAGCTTTCGTCTTCACCTTCGCGGAATCGGAAGCAGGCAAGACCTGACAACGCTTGAAATCGACCTTCTGGTTTGCGCGACGGGCTTTTCAAACCGTCGCCATTTATCCTTCCTCCAACCGCTGCACCCGCTTATCGAAGACGCCGCCCTCGTTATCGACGAGTCCTTTGAAGTGGATCTCGGTCAGACGGCATTGCGCCGCTCCGGTCCGCGACCTCGCGTTTTCCTCATGAACCACTCTTTTGGCCTTCGGGGCCCAACGGAGCACACGCTCGGCGGTCTGGCCGAGCGGGCGGCGGTCGTGGCGAAGGCGCTGCAAGACTGGCAGGTGCTTCAACCTGCTCAAGGTCGCCCCGAGACGTTGCCAGCGGCATGGCCAACCCGAAATTCAAGAGTGGAAACGAAATGATCTATCCGCAAATAATAGATCTCAAAAATGAAGCACGTGCGGTCCCTATCTCGATTGATGGCGGCATCGTCAGGCATGATCCCTTCCCAGAAGGGGGTAACGTTTCGGTACGTCTGTTGAAGTTCAGTTCAGGCGCGACCACTTGCCGTCACAACCACGGGGAAGTCGAATTTTGGACAGTGATCTCTGGCGGCGTTCGAATTCACCTGGATGAAAAGACCTTCCTGCTGCTTGGTGGAGAGAGCATCAGGATCGACCCGCTGCGCAGGCACAGGATTGAGGCTTTGGACAGCGGTGCAGTCATGCAGACGGTGTGGTGGCACAGCCGCGCAGCGTTCGAAGAGGCGATTTCCACGAAGGAAGCGACGGCAAAAGACAGACCGTTGTTGCTGGTCCCCGCCATGCTTACCCCGAATGGGCAAATGCACATAGGTCATGCCTCAGGACCGTTCCTCCACGCGGATGTGTTGCGCCGAATTGCTGAGACAGGCGACCGAGAGGTCTTCGTGCTGCAGGGCACGCACGGTCATCTTGAGCACATTGCAATTGCGGCCGACGCTGCAGGACTGGAATACTACCAGCTCGCGGAGAAAAATACGGCTTGTTTCCAAGAGGCTCTGGATCGGCTCAACGCAGTCCCGGATATTTTCCTTGGGACAGAGCCAGACCGCCGCGGCAAGGCGGTCGTTCTCGAGGTCTTCAAGCGACTTTGTAGCAAGGGCCTGATCGCTGAGAGGGAGTATTTGGTCCCATATGACGTCGAAAGCGGGCGCTTCAGGGTCGACGCCTTCGTCCACGGCAAATGTCCCTATTGCGGCGGCTATGCTTCCGGCCATGAATGCGAGGATTGCGGCGCGCTGGTCGTCGATGCCGAACTTCAGGATCCGGTTGATCTCGAGGGGCATTCCCTGGAACGTCGCCCCCTGAAGCGCCTTTTCCTGAACCTCGCTCCAATGCATGACGCGCTCGAATCCTTCGCCTCGCGGTCCTTCCTGCCCATTTACGCCAAGCACTACATCGAATCCTGGCTGGGCCGGGGGCTTCCGGAAGTCTGCATCTCTAACCCAAACCGAGAGGGAATCCGGATTCCAATCCCAGGATTTGAGTGTCAGCGGTTCAACATCACCATCGAACACGTGCCTCGGCACTTGCTTGCCTTAGAAATGATAAGGGAAAAGAGCGGATGCCCTGCCTTGTGGTACCAAATTCCGCGGGACGAGATGCCGGAGCTGAACATTCTTTTCGGGGCGGACAACGCCTTCGGACGCTTGTTGGTCATTCCCGGCGTACTTTCGGCCCTTGATCTGCATGAGATGCTCCCTCGACGGATCTTCGTAAATCAGATGCTCACTCTCGATGGGAAGAAGTTCTCAACATCACGAAATCACGCAATCTGGGTGAACGATATCACTGCAAAAGAAACCGGCGAGCCGCTTCGCTTCTACTTGTGTCGCCGGCGCCCGGACGGATGTGTTGAGGACTTCTCCCTGAGTTCTTACGAAAGCTGGAAACGGAATTTCTGGGACGGACGGCTGTTAAGATCGACTGGGAAGGCTAACCAGGTCATCGAGCGGGTCGCAACTGACGAGCTCCCTTGTCCTGGCCAGTGGTCAGCCACCGACATTGCGTTCCTGGCGGAGTGCAGACGCTTCAACGCAGAAGTGCGAGCGCGTTTCGAAGCGGATTACCCGGACGTACGTCAGCTGACACATGCAATCGAGGCGTTCGTCGACGCAATCGACCGCTATTCATGTTCAGTGCTGCACGTTCCAGCTGCAGCGAAGGAAAACGAGGCGCTTGACCGGACCGCGGCCCGCGCAGTGACCTTCGCGCTTGTCGGACTCTGTGTCGCGGCCTACCCACTCATACCTGATTTCGCTGCCCGCATCGCAGGGAGTCTTGGGCTGGGGGTCCCCAAGCTCAGCTGGTTAGACCGCGACTGGATAGCCGAGCCAGTGCGTCTGCCTGAAGCATAGGCGCCAGAGGCGGTGAATAGCCGGTAAAATGATTTCGGACTTACACGGAGCCGCACATCGAGGAGCGGGCGCCGGGAAAGGCGCGCCAGGAAACGTCGGCGACACGTCTGATGTGGACGCCGATGCCGGTCGGGCCATACGCTCCATCCGTTCCCCAGCATGGGTGGCCTTCGGTGTTCGCTTGAGTTTCTTATCTTTCGATAACCTTGACTGTCAGTCGATCGCCACTGCCCTTCCCCTCTCGCCGACGTCAAAGAATCTCGCGTAAGGTCCGTGCGAGAAGTGGCGGCGCAACTCATGAAAATTCTCGATCGTTTGCTCTAGCGGTCGCGTTTCCTGGCGCTGAAGTGTGGCCGTACTGGAAAATCGAAGCGCCGGAACGCCTAGGAAGTCCCAAATCGCTGCCAAGCATGTGGCAGGTTCGCGCAGAAGGCGCTCGTACTCGATCTCAAGCATATTGCTCTTCGTGAAGGATCGCGCGACCCGAGCGTGGAAATCGTCGGCAGCCTTGAAGTATGCCTCGCAGTCGGCGGTCGATAATCTAACTTGCGGCGGCGGAGCATCATTGTCCGACCTGAACTTCAGCCATTGACGCGTTTGTCTCGCCTGTACCAGTGACCGCAGCGATTCCAAGGTATTTTCGCGGACCACGAGGATGACTCTGAGGCCCGGCCAACGTGTCAGCTCTGCAAAAAAACCCGGACGATCATGAAATTGAGGTTCGTTGACCTTGCAGCCCACATGCGTCACCTTTTTGTCGCTCTGCGCGGGACAGCACGAGTAGGCTAGCTCAAGCAGCTCTCGATCGCTGCGAAGCAGACGATGCTTATCAGGCCAAGTCGTGGCATATGGATTGAGCAGTTCACCGTTGCTCAACACATTCGGATGGGCATTCAGCAATTCTTCCAGGTAGTGCGTGCCAGTTCTTGGCATCGCCAGGATCACGAAGGGCGCAGGCGGCGGTATGTGGCTATCAGTCATTGCGTGTGTTCCTAACCAGCATTAGTCGCGGCAGTTCGGGTGGCGCTTCGGACGAGAAGCCTGATTGCTATCTTCGACACTGCCCCGCTCAAGGATGTTCCCAACCGGTCGGATTAAGCTCGCACTCAAGCAAACCGTACAATCGAAGGGATAGCACCACGGTCTGCGCCGACAGGGCGAGTGCCAAAGCCTCGGCACCGACGCAGCAGCGTCAGCGCATCAGGCGCCGACGCAATAGCGCCGCCGACAAGAAGAACGGCAAAACCGCGTAGACGCAAAGTGTCGCAATGTGCAGGCCGAGGCTTTCAGCCGGGCGGCCAAGCATGACCGAGCGGATCAAGTCGACCGAGTGAGCAAGAGGCAAGAGAGACGATACCTGCTGAAAAGCGCCTGGCATTTGGCTGACCGGAAAGACGGCCCCGGACAGGAACAGCATAGGCGTGAGAACAAGCGTTTGATAAAATACGAGACAGTCGTAGTTGGGCGCAAGCGCCGTGACGATCATGGCTAGACTTGCGAAAGCAAGGCCAGTTAGGGCGATGATTGGCAGCGCGGAGAGAAGGGATGGCCACGCGGCATAGCCGAGCGTGGCAGCAACTAGCGTAATCGCCGTACCGGCCAGAAGAGACTTGGTGCCGGCCCAGGCTAGTTCACCAAGTACGATATCGCCGAGCGTAAGCTGAGTGCACAGCATCGCTTCCCAGGTGCGTTCGCCTCCCATGCGAGCAAAAGTCGAGTAGATCGTTTCGTAGGTCGCCGAGGTCATCGCGCTTACCGCGGCCATGCCAGCCGCCAGAAAAGCTACGTACGAAGTGCCTTCAACACGACCTATCATTATCCCGAGGCCAAAGCCGAGAGCGAACAACGAGATCATCGGCTCAGCGAGGTTCCCGAGAACCGCCGCAAGGGCAATTTTCTTCCAAGCCAAATAATTGCGGCGCCACACTGCAACCCAATTCCAGGCATTGGCGGGCATAACGGCCATATAACCTTCGATCATTGTTCAGTCCTTCATCTCGCGCCCGGTCAGCCGCAAGAAGACATCCTCGAGATTCGGCGGACGCTGCAAAAGGCGCAGACCAGCAACCCCACGCAGCTGCGTGAGCACCTGCTCGGGATCGGGCGCATAGCAAAAGAGGGTTTCGCCGCTCAGCTCGATGCGTTGCGCGTACGGCTCGACCAGCGATCTCAGTTCTTGTGGATTGCCGCCATAGACTTCGACCACCTGGCAGCCGATCTGCTCGTCGATCAACGCGTGTGGTCGCCCTTCGGCGATCTTGCGCCCCTGCTCGAGCACACACAGCCGGTCGCACAACCGCTCGGCCTCCTCCATGAAGTGAGTGGTCAAAAGTATCGTCTTGCCCCGCGCCAACAAGGAACGCAGGCGTTCCCAGATCAGGTGGCGCGCCTGTGGATCGAGGCCAGTGGTCGGCTCGTCCATGACCAAGAGTTGCGGGTCATTAATCAGCGCACGGGCCAGCGTCAGGCGTCGCTTCATGCCGCCGGACAGTTCGGCGACGCGCGCATCCGCCTTGTTCTCGAGGCGGGCGAACTCGAGCAGCGATGGGCTGACCGCTTCGACCTCGCTTTTGCTCATGCCAAAGTATCGCCCGAACACCAGCAAGTTTTCACGTACCGTGAACCTATGATCAAGGTTGTCGAACTGCGGGACCACGCCGATGCGTCCACGTGCCAAACGGGCACGTGCCGGCACTGGCACGCCGAACACCGTGATCTTGCCTGCGTTAGGCGTTGCCATACCGAGGAGCAGCCGTGTAATCGTGCTTTTGCCCGCGCCGTTCGGCCCCAGCAGCCCTAAGCACTCTCCCGGTGCAACGGTGAATGACATGCCGTCGACAACGACCCTTTTGCCATATGATTTCGTCACGCCGACAAAGTCGATTGCCACCATGGTCGCGCACTCAAACCAGCGTAAGGGCGCCGTCGACCGGCGATAGTTCAGTTTCGGGAATTTTGGTCAACAGCACACCATCGGACCATATGTGTTCAATTTGTCCCCAGCGGCAGGCTGCGGCGGCACCCGGGAAGAACCCACGTCCATGATGGTTGGCACTCGTATTGCAAAGCAGCGGAATGCCTGTGAGTTTTTCATATTCGATGAGTAGCTCGGCCACCTTGTGCTCAGAGGTTCTGGAAATGGTCTGCAGTCGCGCAGAACCGTCGAGATGCACGACAGCGGGGACTTTGTCCCGCCATTCCGCCCGTGTCTGATGGTCGAACAACATGTAAGGATCTGGCGTTCCGGGGCTGAATATTTCCGGCGCGCGGTCCTCAAGGCAGATCGGCGCCACGGGGCGGAAGTGTTCGCGAAGTTTGACGTCGTTGAGATAATCCTTCATTTCGGGCGAAGTCGCGGCCGCGAGAATGCTTCTGCCACCCAGTGCCCGTGGTCCGAGCTCGGCGCGCCCTGTAAGGAAAATGACGGGCTTATTGCTGGCGAGAATGGAAGCGAGTTTTCGCATACTGCACGGTTCGGAGTTCCATCCCGAAGGCAGTTGGCCATCTAGCAGGGCCGGGCCGCTGTAAACCGACCAATCCAGAGGAACGAAGCCATCTTGCACAACCATTGCGCTGCAAGCGGCACCGATTGCCGAGCCGCTGTCATTCGGAAATGGCGGCACCCAGACAGCATCGAAGAGACCCGCCTCGCGTAAGGCACTGTTCCATTTAATATTGAGACCGCAGCCGCCGGCGATGCACAAATTTCGCGCCCCGGAAAGATGTGCGTGCCGCTCCACAGCGGTCGCCATTTCGCTGACAAGGAGACGCTCGAGAAAATGATGAAAGGATGCAAGCACATCTTCGGGTGCCTGATCCCTCAATCGGAGCGCACTGGCTTCGAAGAAGTCATGTACGCGCGCAAGCAAGGGCTCCGCGCTGTTGATATCCGCACGGTAATGGCTGGCTAGCTCTGTGTCGCCCGCAAAGCGCTCCTGGTAGAGTTCCTGAAACACTGCCACGATGTCTTCATCGACCGACCCGAGTGCGATGTAGGCCATCAGCTTGCCGGCAACACCTAGATCCCAGTCGCCGCGACCCGCCCGCTTATAAGGCCCGAAGTGATGGCCCGCAGCTGCGTAAACATGGCCTATCACTGGGAATAGGCATTCTAGGAACCGGGCGCCGCGGCGTTCTACATAATAGAGGCGTGGAAAGATGCACCCGTCCCAGACCAAGCAGAATGCGGGCTGTTCGGTTTTGGCGAAAGGGCTGGTGCAGTACGCCGAGGTCACATGGCCGGTAACATGCGGGTAGCTTCTATAAGAGAAAAGCCGGCCACCGAGCATCAGGCCGGAGCCGTCGAGCGAAGTGAGGAGGCCCTCGGCATGGCGTTCGACGTAGGGGGCCCCTTTGAGAGTGATCGGACCCGCCCCGCTAAGGACCTGGAACTGCGACTCCAAATCACCGTCCCAGCCGTCGATAACGAACTGATCTACGTCCCGCGGATCCAGACCGTGCTCCGCCAAGGCGGAGACAACTGACTCCAGATGGTCGATGGCTTGATATCGTCGGTTATTGTCCCGCTTCTCCTGTTCAAGGCAAAAGACGAGTTGTCCGTCCTCGACAAGGGCGACCGCCCCGTCATGCGTCAGCTTGATACCACAAATGCGCATAATGCTTCCTCGTCTAACGCAGGCAATTCGATAGATCCGGAGGCCGAACCGGACTCCGAAAACGGGCGAGCAAGCAGTCTTGGCTAGGGGTGTCACCCTGGCACTGCAGATGATCGACAGCGATCAACGTCTCGTTCAGCATTGCCATGACAGTCTCGGCACCAGCGGCGTGACCCCAGCGCCGGCAAGTGGCATCACGCGCCGATCCGAATACCAGGTGTCCCCCTGGCGCAAGCATCCGCGCAAGGTTGCGGATGGCAGCGCGCATCTCGGCTATGCCGTTGAGGTAATAAAGAACCTCCGCCACGACGATCAGATCGAACGGCTCCTCAGTCGAGAACTGTTGAACATCGGAGACTACCCAGGTGATGTGCGGTAGCTCCTTCATCCGTCTGCGCGTTCGATCAATCGCGCGCGGCACGACATCGATTACTGTAAGCCGTTGGCAATGGGGCGCTAGCCTTTCCGTGAACGCGCCTGCCGCACACCCAACTTCAAGTGCATTTGTGATGGATCCATGCAAAAGCGACAGCCGCAGCATTTGCGTGTGACGCTCCCGCTCGAACGAATTGGCATCGAGCAGCCACGGATCGTCGGCGGCCAATTCCCGATCCAACAATCGATGATTATTGTCCAACTTCAAAATTCGTCTACCTCGATTACGCAACCATCACTCATCGGAAGTCACCAGCACCGAACAGTCCCGCGCAAGATGGCGCATACGATTCGGCACCGCATCTTCCGACAATTTTGTAGTGCTTGATTCAGTGGTCAGGTTCTGGACGGGAGCCTGTTTCCCATCATTGACTGCCACGGTGGCAGCGAAGCTGCGCGACAGCCAATCGCTGTTGCTCAACGTACACAACGCATAGGCTTTCAGGGGGAGCAAGAGAAAGACGTTGATGAATGTGTGGACAGCGAAGCCTATAAATCGAAGTTGGCGAGCACGAAGCGCCACCACGCTGCAGCGAACGATGGTCATGAATACAATCATCAGGATTGTCCACCATGGCACGGTGCCCATCAGTGCGAACTGCACGAGGCCTGTTAGCACCGATACGGCGAGTAGTAGCGGCCCGAGATTCTGTCCCACCACGTCCAATGTTAGAAAGCCGTTGAGGCCCGGTAGCAGATTCAGTGCAAGCCAGGTGTCCCGGAAAGTGCTGCGTGCCCACCGGAGTTGTTGGCGCAGATAAGGCCCTAGGCTATCTGGAACGACTGTTGCCGCGATGGCGTCCGGGATGTACTCAGTTCGAAGGCCTGCTTTCAGCATTAGGATCGTAAGATGGCGATCTTCACCGAAGTCGCTTGGCTTTCCCCGAAATGTTTGGGTCTCATACTGATCCAGCAGCAAAAGGAGTGCGGATCGACGGTACATGGCACACGGGCCGCAGCAGCACATTACGGCGCCGAAGCGAGCCTGCGCTGCGCGTTCCTCGTTGCAAGCCAGCCAGTATTCCATATCGATCAACCGAGTCAGCCAAGTGTCGCTCCGGTTGCTGGCTGTCAACTGACCCATGGCTGCGCCGATCCCGGGATCTTGCATCTTCAGCGCAAGCTTTGTGACGACATCGGACGCTAGCATCGTGTCCGAGTCGACATTGAGCACCAAATCTCCAGATGATCGGCGTATCGCGGCGATCTGTGCCTTGCGCTTTCCGGCATTTTTGGGGAGCAGAATGAAGTTGAAGTTCGGGTGGCCCGCGAAGCTCTGGTGAACGGGCGCAACGGCGTCCCGGTTTCCAGAACCGTCATCAACTACATAGACTTGCAGCCTTCCGGCGTAGTCCTGGTTTGCAATCGACGTGAGGCACTCGAAGAGTGTGCGGGGGTCCTCGTTGTAGCAAGGAATGATGACGTCCACGCTCGGCCAAAGATCGGGACTGGCTAGGTTGTCCGAGACCAATGAAACGCTTGCCGTGCCGGCATAAGCGGCTTGCATGCTCTTATATGTGGTCGAGAGCAGCGCATAACACGAGATGGTGACAGTGCTGACTGTGCCAAGAAGGTCCATGAGATCTTTGGTTCGTTTAGTGTTGTTGGGGGAGCGAGCGCATTACAAAGCCGCGGTCGTGCAATGCTGGAATTATGCGCGAGAGGGCCAGGATGGTTTGGCTTCGCAAGCCGGCGTCACTGCCCGGCTTCATCTCGCTAGGAGGGCACCCGTCGTGCAAGAGCACGATTGCGCCCGGCCGGACGGAGGCCAGCACTGCATCGACGATTGCATTGACACCGGGACTAGACCAGTCTTGCGGATCTGCCGACCAGTGGACAGCCGACAGCCCAATACTGGCCGCAGAGGCGATCACTTGTTCGGTCCAGATGCCATAAGGAGCGCGCATGTACCGCACCGAGGCCCCAGGGCAGGCCGCTTTGATGGCTCTGTTCGCCTCGAAGATCTCACGCTGCACTACGCCGGGTTCGCATTCGGACAGATCAGGGTGGGTCATCGTATGGTTAGCAACCTCGTGCCCTTCCGTGATCATTCGTTGGATTAGTGCTGGCTGGTCTGCCGCGTACGCGCCAATGACGAAGAAAGTCGCTGACACACGGTGTTGCGCCAGCACGTCGAGCACCTTCGGTGTGCAAAACGGATGAGGGCCGTC
Source organism: Mesorhizobium humile (assembly GCF_033977215.1). Lineage (NCBI taxonomy): Bacteria > Pseudomonadati > Pseudomonadota > Alphaproteobacteria > Hyphomicrobiales > Phyllobacteriaceae > Mesorhizobium > Mesorhizobium humile. The sequence goes on along the minus strand of NZ_JAVIIV010000030.1, from coordinate 13,089 downwards.
GTCAAACGTCAAATAAACGCTAGGTTGGCCGGCACTGTTAGCGCACTCGCTGTACACTTCGGACAAGCAGTCGAGGTGGCTCAAAGCTCTGCTCCGTTCCGATCAATCATCTCGCCGGCGGGCCAATCGGTTATCGGACGCCCAACTGGCAAGACAACGACGAGTGCGTCGTCTATGCGCGTGGGCGGTTTGTCGAGAAGCGCGTCTCTAAGGGTGGAGCGCACGCGAACGCCCGACTTGACGACCAGCAGACCGCCTCGCCCCAATCTTGCAACGTGTTTATGCAACGCTGGCCGAACCGTGCCGAAGCCGAATGGAACCGCGAGTTCCTGCAACACGGGAAGCACGACGCGGAATGAACTGCTGATTCCGAGCCCCTCGAGATCCCGACGAATCCCGTACAATCCGAGTTCAGCCACTAGCAGATCAGCCCCATCGATTTTGATGAATCGACGCAGTATGCCCATGTGTGCCGCAATACCGCTCGAGTCATACGCGATCGCACGGAACTCAGGTCTAGCTCCGGCCCAACTTCGGCTGCCTTCGAACGGCTTGGCATTGAAGGCGCCGGTCGGTCCGTAGGTCCTTCGAAAGAATTCGGCGAGTTCGATATGGTCGGAAAGTTGCAACTCGTTTTCCCAGCACAGCTTCCACCGCACCTGAGAGCGCATACAAAGACTCCTTTTTTGATACTTCCCGAGGGCACGCATCGCGCGTTCGACGCCGCGTGATCTGGTGCGAGTTCAGACGCTGCCGTCGGAGATCGCGATACTAGCCAATTGAACTGGCAGAACCTCGTACGACGGGGTTCCAGCGCTGATGGGCTCTCTCAAACTTGCCGTCCTTCCTGAGCCATACCCTTCATTTCGAGTTCCTAATGCAGCACCGCCATCGATTGGTAAAATCGATTGTTTGGATGGTTGATATTCGATCGGTGGATGTTAGGATCTATGCGTTCCAAGGGTCCTGACCGCTCATGATCGGCTGGCCGAAGTTGGTGCTGTGCGCCGTCGCGGTCAGGTTCCCCCGCAGCCAATAGGACTGCGCGCGAAGAGCAGATTTGATCGAGACCGCGTTGAACCGGCGGTGGAAATCGACACGCTCAGCCCCGCCACCGAGGGCATGGCCACGATGCCGATGGCACTGTGCGTTGTGCTCGCGAATCCATGCCTCGCCCGCCGAAAATGCGACAGGAGGCTTCCAGTGCCGGGGCCGCAGGAGCGCCCGTTGTGGTCCCATGAGGAGGCGGAACACGAGTTCCTGCTCTCCGTGACACGCCGTGACCTGGGTTTTGCCGGGGTGGTCGAGCACTGAGCGGTTATGCGGTGGAAGCTAGACTAAGACTTCTCAACCGATCCGCGTCTCTGCCGTGAAAGGCACCGGGTCGACCCGCTATCGCGCAAGCCCAGGAGCGCGCAAGAATAGTGAGCCGCCGATGTTTACGCTCGCGCCGGAATACGTCTCGGAGAACTGCCGACCGCCGTGCGAGGCGAGGTTTACTGGACCCCGGGCGTGGTATCAATACGGATGGGATTTATCCAATCAATCAATTTGACTGATTTGTTTGAGTCCTGCATTCATGATCGGACATCAACGCAAATTGAGCGAGGTACAAACCGGGGCCGGGGAAAAAAGCGGCTCTTAAGAGCCCTTACCAAATCACATCAACACTGACATGTACCAGATTGCTTTGCCATTTCACTAAGTTTGGCGCCTTCGACCCACTTGTGACCGAAGTATAATCGCACCCCCATGCAGGCACGCCTGGAACAAGATGGCGCTCAATTCGACGTCGGGGTCAACCCTTCACAATGCGCTACCCGATTTGCCCCAAAGCGCACGGAAAACGCAGCTGTCGCTGTTACACAGGTTGAATGTTCAACGTCCGATTGGCCGGCCGGAGCGACAATCGACCGGAACGGACCAGAGCCAATGATACATTCCGACTGGTTATGGGACCTGCGCAGTGAGTGCGACGACTGCATCGGCCGCCGCAGTATATATTTGACTTTTGACGACGGTCCTCACCCGCTTTGTACACCGCAGATCTTGAATCTGCTCGCGGAACATCGGGTCCCGGCGACGTTCTTCGTCATTGGCGCCTATGCCTTGGGCCAGCCGGAGCATTCAAAGAATGGTCGCGGAAGGGCACGAGGTAGGCAACCACACGATGACTCATCCGGACCTGTCTAGATGCGGGTTCGACGAGGTGCAGCGTGAAATATTTGACGCTAATGCGGCTATTATGATGGCTTGCCCTCAAGCGTCAGTTCGGCACTTGCGCGCGCCATACGGGAACTGGACCGAAGAGGTCTTTGCCGCGTCCGCCATCGCTGAACTGGCAGCTATCAAATGGTCGGTTGATCCGCGCGACTGGTCTCGCCCCGGGGTGGACACGATCGTCGATGCGGTCCTGGAATCGGCCAAGCCCGGGGGCAATCGTCCGCTTGCATGATGGGTTTCCTCCCGACGAGTTGCTAGCCGTATCTGGTGCAGGTCTGCGCGATCAGACCGTCACGGCGGTATCCCGTCTAATCCCAGCTTTACTTGAGCGCGGATTTCAAATCCGCTCGCTTCCGCATTTTGATTGAAACGCACCGCTGGCTAACTCCGCGCTTTGACCGCTGCTATCTACGAGGGCATTTGCGGCGGATGGCCGACCATCCTCATGAACCGCATCAATCCTGCGCTGTTTGTCGATGCGTTCACCGCTTGGATGCGCCAGACATCGCCGGACAAGCCCGACTTCGTGGCCACCTCGCGCCGCAGCCATGACCGCAGTGCCGACAAGGCTCCGCTGCATCTAGTCTCCGCCTTCGCCGCGACGTCTCGGCTGGTGCCCGGCCAGGGGGCGGTGCCCGACAAGAGCGGCGAGACCACCGCACTTGCGGCACATCTGGAGCGTCTGGGCGCAAATGACGGCCTCAAGGGAGCGATCGTCTCCATCGATGCCATCGCTACCAACGCAACGATCGCCACGGCAATCCGCAATGTCGGCGCCGACTATCTGCTCGCCATCAATGCTAACCAGCCCACCTTGTGCGCTGAGGTCGAAGCCTGCTTTGCTGATGCACCTGCCGCTGAACTCGACCGCGTCACCGACATCGAGGAACGGCGCGTCACCGTCTCTTGCGAGGCCGACTGGCTGGCGGGCTCGCGCCGCTTTCCCGACGAACTGCGCTTGCCCGAGGCCAAAACCATCATCCGCGTGAAAAACCGCACCGAACTTAAGGATCGCTGCCGCCACGACCAGATAATTCATGTCTTCAGCACGGCTCGGCGCCGAGCAGGCCGCCTCGGCCGTGCGTGGTGGTCACTGGCTGATCGAGAACGCCCTGCACTGGACCCTCGACGTCGTCTTCAACGACGATCAATCGCGGCTCCGAAAGGCCATGGCGCACACAACAGCGCCGTGGTTCGCCACTTCGCCCTCAATCTGGTCAGAGCCCTCTCCGACAAGCGATCAATCAAGCGCCGACGAAAAGTCGCAGGATGGAACGCCGACTATCTCGCCTCAATCATCGGAGAACTCGCTCGTTAACCTGGATTCAAAGCCCTTTGCTCAAAGACGTGCCGTCCCGATCCTGACGCGGCCGCTGGGGCGCAGGACTCTTGCAGCACATCTCGGGCGAGAGCTAACGAGCTCCCGGGCGGTCGGCTGCTTCATTTTGCCTCCCCGATTTGCATTTAAAGACACTTTTCAAATGTGGCGTCTCGTGACATTGGTGAAATCTATTGGTTGGATGACATCCATCCATGCGCTAGATTGGAATTGAAATGCGGTTTAAAGGCCTTGATCTGAACCTCCTCGTCGCGCTCGACGCTTTGATGATTGAGCGTAACCTCACAGCGGCGGCTCGCAGTATCCACCTTAGCCAACCAGCCATGAGCGCGGCTGTCGCCCGGCTGCGCGGCTATTTTGGTGATGAGCTTTTTACAATGAAAGGCCGTGAACTCATCCCGACACCGCGAGCCGAGGCGCTCGCCTCGCCGGTCCGCGAGGCGCTGCTGCATATACAGCTCTCGGTTATTTCCTGGGAGGAATTTAATCCGCGGAAATCCGATCGCTGTTTTAGGGTCATCCTTTCCGATTACATGACGATCGTTTTCTTTCAGGGGGTCATTGACCGTGTTGCGCGAGAAGCCCCTTTCGTCAGCTTCGAACTCCTGCCTCTCGCTGACGATATGGAAGAAATTTTCCGGCGCGGTGACGCCGATTTTCTGATACTCCCTGAAATGTTCCTGTTAAGCGCGCATCCAAAAGCGAAGCTTTTCGACGATACACTCGCCTGTGTGGGCTGTCGGACAAACAAGGAACTGTCGAGAAAGCTCACGTTCGAAAAATATATGTCAATGGGTCACGTAATGGCCAGATTTGGACGTTCGCTCAAGCCATCCATTGACGAGTGGTTTTTGATCGAGCATGGCCTCAAGAGGCGGGCCGAGGTGGTCGTGCAGGGGTTCAGCATGATCCCTCTGATGCTACCGGGCACCAGTCGCATTGGGACCATGCCCTTGAGGCTGGTTGAGCATTTCGCAAAAACACTACCGCTGCGCGTCGTCGAACTTCCGCTCTCGTTGCCGGTGTTCACTCTGGCGATGCAGTGGCCTGCGCTTCAGAATGGCGATCCGGCAAGCATCTGGATGCGGAAGATTTTGTTGGAGGAGGCATCTCGCCTGGTGCCATAGCCGAAGGCTGCGGTATGATTTGCACAACTTTGGATCTGCTCAGCGTTTCGGCGGTGTGCTTTGCGGCGAGTGGCCCCCTGTCATCTCCGCCAGGAGGCGCAACTGGACACTCCGGTTCCCTGCCCGGCGCGGGCCGCGATCAATACGAGCCAGCCGTTTCGCTGGCGTAAGAGCCCTCCCGCCGAATGGAGCCAGTCCTGCTGCCGTTGCTGCCTGTGAGGCCAGCGACGAGCAGATCGGGGAACTGCCGTCGGCACGCCTGCCGGCGCGGGATGGCCGGAATCGAGATCGAGCTGGTTGGTCGCTGTGCATTCGGGTCGACCGCGACGTCGATAAGGGTACGTTGAGCCGGGTGCAAAGGCGGCTCAAGCGAAAGCGCAATATGACTGCGTGTACCCGGATCGACTAGCGATACTATTTCCGGCGTCCTGAAATTCTAGCACATCACTATGTACAGGAAAAATGCGATTTGTGAACGACGCCCTTCAAAATGAGTATTCCGGTGATGCTGGGCGGCTATTCCAACCCGACGCCGGTCGCAAACAAATAGTTCGGAGTCCGCCTCTGGGCTATAGGCACACCATCCATTGCTTGAATGATTCTTATCCAAAATATCAATTTCCCCAATAGCGCGAAATTTTGCATCACAACAATGCTGATCGGTGAATCTTTCGCGTCACCGAGATTCATGGTCGGCCGCCAGACGGGAGGTGAAAGGCATGACTAACCAGCTTACGGCCGAAATCCTGGCGGAGATCTGCAAGCACGCTGAACCGGATGGGAATCCGATCACTCTTGAGACGAAGCTGACTGATTTGGGCATCCATCCGCTGGAAATGGCGGACATCCTGTTTGATCTTGAGACGAAATACGGGATCCAGATCGAAACGGACATTACTGAGGCCTGGAGCGATTTGCAGAACGTGGGCAGCGTGGTCGAAGCCGTCCGTGCGCTTAATGAGCACTGACAATGAACAAGCGCGTTGTTATCACCGGCATAGGCGGGATTTGTGGGCTCGGCAGCTGTGCTGCCGATATTTGGGCCGCCATGTGCGACGGCCGTTCAGCAATCGGCGTGTTGAGCGGTCCCTCGCTGCACGACATCACCGCGCGCACGGGATGCGCCATCCGCAATCTTCCTCAGCATGAGATCGAGCGTAAGCAAGTTCTTTCGATGGATCGGTTCAGCGTGCTTGCAGTGCTTGCCGCTCGCGAAGCAGTCCAGCAAGCAGGGCTGACCGCGTCTGACAAAAACCGCTATCGCCTGGGTGCGACGGTCGGTGTGGGCGTCTGCGGATGGGAGGCGATTGAGCAAGATTACCGGGCTATGCTGCTCCACGGCAGAAAGAGGACCGGGGCCTTCACCGCGCCCAAGGTCATGCCGGGCGCCGCTGCTGGACATGTCAGCATGGACCTTGGACTGCGCGGTCCCGTCTACGGCGTCACTTCGGCTTGTTCCTCCTCTAACCATGCCATTGCCTCCGCCGTCGACCAGATTAGGTGGGGCCGCGCTGATGTGATGGTGGCAGGTGGCGCCGATGCGCCATTGGTTTGGGGAGTAGTGAAATCGTGGGAGGCTATGCGAGTGCTATCGCCCGACACTTGCCGGCCTTTTTCCGCGAACAGGCAGGGCGCTGTTCTCGGCGAAGGCGCAGGCATGATAGTCTTGGAAAGTTACGACCATGCCCGCGCTAGAGGCGCTGAAATATTGGCGGAATTGGCCGGTGCGGGCCTTTCGGCCGACGCTTTCGACATCGCGGCACAGACCATTGAGGGTCCCGAGGCGGCGATCCGCGCTTGTCTAGCCGACGCGGGTCTGGTCCCGGAGGAGGTCGATTACCTGAACGCTCACGGCACCGGCACTAAGCCAAACGATCAGATCGAGACCGCAGCAATCAAGCGAGCGTTCGGCGACCACGCCTATCGAATGTCGGTATCCTCGACCAAATCGATGCATGCCCACTGCCTCGGGGCCTCGGGTGCACTGGAGCTGATCGCCTGCGTGATGGCAATTCGGCATGGGATCGTACCGCCTACCGCCAACTATGACGAACCAGATCCAGATTGCGATCTAGACGTTACCCCCAACCTGGCGCGGGAGCGGAAAGTCAAGGTGACGCTTTCCAATAGTTTTGCGTTCGCGGGCACCAATGCGGTGTTGGCTATCAAGGCGGCGTGATTGTTTGGATCAGTGACGATATTGGTTGCGGCCAATCGTGAAGTGAGTCGTCGTCGCTGCCTTGATCTTGGAGCAAACCAGGAACTCTCGGCAGCGGTCAAGAAATAGCCCTGGAGAGCAGATCCGGGAAAAGTGCTTTGTGCTTCCTGGATTGCGAATGGGCTTATCAGCTCAGGCAACTCGGTCGGGTGTCCGCATGGATGCCCGGCCGATTTCTTGCGCGGTATCGATAAACGACGCCTCGCGCAGGAATCATGAAAGTGCAAACAAGTGGGTATTGCTAAGTGACGTAGTCCAGGGCTGAAAGCGGGCGGCTGCTTTCGGGGCAAAGCTCATCACAAGCTGCCGTTCCATTGTGTCCCACGGGGCAGCGGGGCGTAGAGCCAATCCAGCTTCGAGGGTGTGATGCGGCGCGCTACCCGGAGGACATCCAGAAAGTGAATGCATTCTATCCAATCAATCGATTTTACAAATTCGTGCAGCGACACAAGAGTGCTATGAAATCAATTGTGAGGAGTATATGCGGTGGCAACGCCTATCGAAGCTGGGCCCGCAGCCAATACCCCGTACGGCAGTAGCGGTGACGACTTAATCTTAGATTTCTCCAAGGTAATGCTCGGATCGACGGCCGTGCTGGCAAAGACTCCATCTCGGCCGGTGGGGGCATCGACCGAGCCTTCGGCGGCGCGGACAACGACAAAGTCTTCGGCGGAGAGGGCTTAATTATCATTTCGGCGACGGTCGAAATGAACTTCGCATGGAGGATGACGACCGAGCGCTGTTAACAGTGTAGCAGACATTGAGGCGCTGCATCTGACTGGGTCTGACTTCACCTTCGTCTCCTCCAAGACGCCAGGACTAAGCATTCCCGCGCTGAGCAGTCGCCGTGTGTCAGGAGTTGCTGTCGCCGGTGACGTAGGCCGGTTTTGCGGGCCCAAAAAGTGGCAGATCCCAGCCCCGACGGTGCTTATGAACGAAGGCCTTTCCTAGGGGGTCCCTTCTTGAAAATTTCAGCGAACAAAGAGCAGTCCTCCTCGAGGCCTTTCGCCCTAACGGCCACCATTTGGGCAATTTTCTCAATCAGTGGCGTGATCAACTTGCTTGCGCTGACTTCGCCTCTGTTCATGCTGCAGGTGTATGACCGCGTTCTGGCGAGCGGCAGCGTACCGACGTTGCTGGGTCTCGTCGTGCTTACTGCGGGACTTTATGCATTCCAATCCCTGCTCGACATTCTGCGCGCACGCGTACTGCTGCGGATCGGCGAGCGTTTCGACGGGGAGTTTTCCGGACGCGTTCATGAGGCAATTGTTCGCTTGCCCCTTTTAACACGCAGACCGGGCGATGGCTTGCAGCCGCTTCGCGACCTCGACAACGTTCGCGGGTTTCTAGCCGGAAACGGCCCCGCGGCGTTCTTCGATCTGCCATGGATGCCGCTTTATCTCAGCATTTGCTTCCTTTTTCACTTCTGGATCGGCATGACTGCGCTTGTCGGGGCGGTCCTCCTGGTTTCCCTAACGGCTCTAACTAACGCATGCTCCCGGCGGGCCACACGTGATGCAGTCAACCACAACATGGTCCGCAACGGCCTACTGGAAGCAGCGCGCCGCAATGCCGAGGTCATAGAGGCTCTGGGCCTTGGAAGTCGGATCGCTGCCCGATGGCATAAGGTGAATGCCAAATATCTTGCTGCCAATCGTAAGGCCGGAGATGTGGCAGCTGGGCTCGGCGGGATTTCAAAGTCGCTACGCATGATGCTGCAATCGGCGATCCTCGCCGTTGCCGCCTACCTCGTCATGGCACGTGAAGCTACCGCTGGGGTGATGATTGCCAGCTCCATTATGATGGGCCGGGCCTTGGCTCCAGTCGATTTGGCGATTTCAAGCTGGAAAACTTTGCTTCTGGCGCACCAGAGTTGGGCACGGCTGAAGGACCTCATGGCCAAGATGCCTCAAACCGCTTCGGTCATGCCATTGCCCGCTCCTGAACGCGAACTGCGCGTCGAAGGCGTGATGATCGTGCCACCCGGCGAGAAGAAACCCACTGTGGCAGGCCTTGCGTTTGCCGTTCGAGCGGGAAGCGCACTCGGGGTCATCGGTCCATCGGGTTCTGGCAAGTCAACTCTCGCGCGCGCCATCGTCGGCGCCTGGGAGCCGTCCGCCGGAAAGGTTTGCATCGACGGCGCGAGCCTCGATCAATGGAACCGAGAAGCACTGGGCCGCCATCTCGGTTATTTGCCTCAGGGCGTTGAATTGTTTGACGGAACCATCGGCGAAAACATCTGTCGTTTTGATGACAATCCTGATTCTGAGGCTATCGTGGCTGCGGCAAAAGCAGCGGGTGCACACGAACTGATCCTCAGATTTGAACATGGCTATGAAACTCAGATCGGTGAAGCTGGCTCGGCACTTTCCGCCGGGCAGCGTCAGCGTATCGGTCTTGCCCGAGCTCTTTATCGCGATCCCTTCCTAGTCGTGTTTGATGAACCCAATGCCAACCTTGATGCGGAAGGCGAGATCGCCGTGGTCGAGGCGATCAATTCCGTTCGTGTGCGCAACGGCATTGCCGTTGTCGTCGCACATCGCCCCAGCGCCATCGCCGCCGTCGATTGCATATTGATGCTCGAAGGTGGGCGCCAAAGAGCCTTCGGTCCGCGCGATGAAGTGCTTTCCACTGTCTTGCAGAGAAGAGCAGCGACGCCGCCACGAAGTGAATCCAAGGATGTGTCTGCGACCGATGTTGGGAAGGCATCTGCTCGGGGGATTGCGTCTGCATCCAAGTGCGCTGTGTCCACATAAAGACCTAGGCTGCCCCGATTCGAGGATTGCGATGTCTGAAATTGACACGAAAGCCGACGCTTCCCGTTCTATTCGCCGAAACTTACTGACAGCACTTTTTTTGAGCATCACCGTTCTCGGAGGAGCGGGAGCCTGGGCTTCAGTGACGAATCTGTCTGGTGCGGTCGTCGCGTCCGGACACTTTGTCGTCGATTCATACATTAAAAAAGTGCAGCATCCGACCGGTGGGGTGGTGAAAGAAATCCTCGTGCGTGAGGGCAATAGAGTCAAGACAGGCGACGTTGTCATGCGACTTGATGCCACTCAGCCACGCGCCAATCTAGCCATCATCATTAAGCGACTCGATGAGTTGGCATCCCGGCTAGCACGGCTCGAAGCCGAGCGTGACGATCTGGCAGAGATCGTCTTGCCGGAATGGCTGCTCAAGCGGCGAGATATCTCCTCGGCGGCCTCCGCAATACTCGGTGAGCGGAAGTTATTCGAATTTCGCAGGCAATCCCGCGAAGGAGAAAAGTCGCAGCTGGCCGAGCGGATCGCGCAATATAGGCATGAGATCGAGGGCCTCAAAGCGCAGCAGATTGCATTTGAGAAAGGTATTGACATTCTCGGACATGAAATTGCTGCTTTGAGTAGGCTGCGCGAACAAGGCATTGTCTCGGACCAACGCTTAAACAGCCTCAAGTCGCAGGCTGCCACCTTAAGCGGTCAACGTGGTGAAACGGTCGCGAACCAGGCACAGACGGCGGCCCGTATTGCCGAAACTCGTCTGCAAATCCTGCAGATTGATCAAGATCTCAAGACGGAAGTCGGCAAGGAACTCATACAGGTCCCGGCCCAAGTGGAGGAATTCCTAGAACGCAAGGTAGCTGCTGAGGATGAGCTTCGGCGAACCGATATCGTCGCGCCGCACTCAGGAATCATCCAACAGCTTGCTGTCCATACGGTTGGTGGTGTGATCAGACCCGCCGATCCGATCATGCTGATTGTGCCTGATGGCGACGATCTTCTTCTGGAAGTACAGATCTCTCCGAAGGACATCGACCAGATACGCCTTGGTCAACAGGCCGTGTTGCGGATGTCGGCCTTCAACTTGAGAACCACACCGGAGCTGAACGGGTATGTAAGCTGGATAGCGGCCGATCTGACGACGAACGAAAAAAACGGCACTTCTTACTATCTGGTGCGCCTGTCAGTTCCGCGTTTTGAACTGACGAAGATCAAGGATCTGACATTGATCCCAGGCATGCCGGCCGAAGCGATGATCCAGGCGGGCCAGCGGACAGCGCTTTCCTATTTTCTCAAGCCCCTGTCTGATCAGATCAATCGCGCATTCCGCGAAGAATAGAGTTCTGCTTTTGAGGAGGTGAAGTAGGCTGGGCACTCGCTCGGTGCAAGCTTGCGATCACTTGACCTGATGTGGTTGTCTAATCGCAGTTGGGGCGTCAAGCGTGGAGTTTGTTGAAGCGGCACTGCCGGGTGCATGGTTGTCTACCAGGCGACCGGCGAAACTGGCTTCAAGCGCAAAGGGGGTCACGCGGCGAGGCGACTGTCGGCGGAACTCGCCTTCACAGCAGTCCTGCTTCCGCCCGAGGCGAAGATCCCGGCGCACAGCCTGCAAGGCATGATAAGGATTTCGCCCTGGTTGAAAGCCGCAATTGCAATCGAGGAAATCGTCTTCGAACACACTACAGCCACGTGCTGACCATCCGCGCGCGACAGCTACAGGCTCCGCGCCAAGCGATCGTTGTCCGACCTGACAAGACATGGAGCATTCGTCCAATCTCGCACGAAATCCCTATCGAACGCCGCGCGTTCAATAAGCTCTCCGAATCGCAGGATCCAATAGGTGCTGTCCGACAACGGGGATGACGATCCCGAGGTTACCGCGAAGGTGACTGACTCGGACCGCCTCGGGCAACATGGCCCTTCAACCGATCAGCGATCTCATCGAGTGCTTCGTCCCAAGAAACCTGCACCCACTGCGGATCTGGGATCACTCTTCGACGTCGTGCGCCGGAGCGGCGCCTAAGACGCCTTGAATTGTGGACGATTTCCGGCGCCGATCGGCCCTTGAGGCAAACTGCCTTGCCGGTCGGATGATCAGGATTTGGCACTACCTTTTTGAGCCAGCCGTTTTCGACGACGTTGATGGTGCCACACCGTGACTTACACAGCGTACAAAAACCGACTTTTTCTTCTATCATGGTAGGCGGGTCTCCGAACGTCGTGCGATGGTCGCTACCAAGGCGCGAGCAGGGCGAAACGCGGCTTCACGACTATCGCGTAGCGACCGACAGTCCGATCTATTCCAGCACAAAAATCCCCATCTGAACCGTCGAGGCGGCGGGGATGGACGGCTGTTATTGCCACTGATCTTGGATTAGTCCGGGCATTGGGCGGCAAAGCCGGAAGATTCCAAGTCGGTCGGCTCGGCCAATTTCACCGGGCAGGACCGGGGGGTCGGTTCCCTCAGATCACGTTCGGACGAAGGCCTATACATTTCGTAATTTGTCATCGCCGGACAATTCACGATAGGGCTCGCTTGCGGCTCGCGTCGCCATCCGAATCGGACCAACTCTATCTCCTCCCGCCGGATGGACGGCTCGAGTCGCCCCTGCCCCGTGCACACGTCGCTGCAGGCGGCGGAAGCGAAGCTACTCAGCCCGGCGGCAGCTGTCGCGCCTGCGCGATTGCCGGAGACCGCCAAGCTAGGTCGGCCCGCCATCTGGTGCACATTCGCAGACGTTTGAGACCGCATCCAGAGCCTGTCCGGCGATGTGTCCATACATTTGCACAGCCCACTGGGAACCTCGGCCCGCACCAGGAAGGAGGGGCCCCTTCGGACCAGGAAAATCGGCAGATTCGCTAAACGCTATCTGACTCGCCGGGACCCGCGGCTCCCGATTTGGTCACAGCTGATCGGCCGCTGTCCAGTTCACCCACGCCGCAGGATTCGAGGCGTTTGCGCTCGGCCGCCAAGTGTTGCCTAGCGAGACTTAATTCAGCCGTCATGATGCGGCTGCAGGCTAAGGCACGGCTGATCCCGCCGGTTGGCCCGCGTTCCCGTGTAACTCCTGTGCCCGGCTTACGACCGAGCTCTTTTTTATACAGGCAGTTTCGACACAGATGGGCCTTCAGGATTGCATCGGCAGCGTGCGGCGTCGAGCGCGATATCCAAAAGGCCTTCCGTGGTGTGAATCGAGAGAATGCCAATCACGCCTTTGGAATCCTCGACTGTCGAAGCGTGAAATTCGCTCGGCACGAAAGGCAATGCCTTCTTCGTCTGGCGCATCGCTCGCCTGTATCCATAGCGCAACAATCGCGCAACCCGACACCATGGTAAAGCGGACCTAGACTAGCAGGCTTCTCTGATTGGGGTCGGTGAGGTCAAGCTTTTCCCGTCTTCTTTCCGGATCATGTCGCCCC